>DJFQ01000108.1 GCA_002432095.1 Marinagarivorans sp. UBA5868
CCTTTCGGCAGGGAGACATGATAATCGTCGATTCCAGCGCCGTACTCGCGCACCAGAATCACTCGCTGATCATCCAACATGGGCACGATGATCACCGCCGGCACGCCCCCACCCAACAGACGCTCAAAGGTGCGCTCCTCGCCATTACTGAAGCGCAAATCCAGGGACTCCACCCGGAAAAGGCGGCTCTGGCAGGCCGGCGTGCGCTTTAATATCTCAGGTTTTGTAGGCATACTGACCACCGGTTTTTTCTTCTGTTTAGCTTCGCCCATGATTGACTGGAACGCAGTGGACACCGTTTTGCTGGACATGGACGGCACCCTGCTGGACCTGCATTTCGACAACTATTTCTGGTTGACACACCTGCCGCAGCGCTATGCGGAATTCCATGGTTTGGATCCTTTGTACGCGCAGAGCGAACTGGGTCGACTGATCGCATCTTACGAAGGCACCCTGCAATGGTATTGCCTGGATCACTGGTCGGACTTGGTGCGCATGGATATTCCCGCGTTGAAGCGTGAGATTCAACATAAAATTCAGATTCGCCCCCACGCCGAGACGTTTTTGCGCTTTCTCCGCCAGGCGCAAAAAAAAGTAATTCTCGCCACCAATGCCCACCGCAAGGGGCTGGCGTTGAAGCTGGAGGTTACCCGCATTGATCGCTGGCTCGATCTCGTCATTTCCTCCCACGATTACCAACAGCCGAAAGAGGCCGATGCGTTTTGGCAACGTTTGGCGAAAGCAGAAAATATTGATCCGGCGCGTACGCTATTTGTCGACGACAACCTCTCGGTGCTGCGCGCTGCGCGGAGTTTTGGTTTGCAATATTTGGTGTGCATCAATCAACCGGATTCGCAAAAACCACCGCGCGCCTCCGGCGAATTTATCGATATCGTGGATTTCGATGAAATCATGCCCGCGGGCTTTACTGTCCAAGATCTGCGGCCCGCAATTCCATGACCGAAAATACTGTTTCTCTCAATAAAGTCCGCATCGACAAATGGCTCTGGGCTGCGCGCTTTTTTAAAACCCGCAGCCTAGCCAAACAAGCTATCGAAGGCGGCAAAGTACATGTGGACGGGCAGCGGGTGAAAGCCAGCAAAGACTTAACCATCGGCTTGGTGTTGCAGATCCGCCAGGGTTACGACGAACGCGAAGTGGTGGTGACCGCGCTATCCGAGCAGCGCCGCGGTGCCCCCGAGGCCGCTCTGTTATATCAGGAGACTCCCGCCAGCCTGGAGCGTCGCGAGCTGAGCGCCCAGCAACGCAAACTGGCCGGTGCGCTGGAACCGCTGAGCGATGGTCGGCCGACAAAAAAACAACGACGCCAGATCCACCAGTTCAAACAGTCCTGGGATTAACGACGACGCCATTTCGCCACCCACGAATCCATTTACATCCCACAACCTGATTACACTTAAAAAACCATTCAACAGGCTGATCAGCCTCTTGGCACTAGGATTTAGGCATGAACCCATCCAACCCGGATCAAATTCACCGTTTTGTTTTCGACGACTGCGATATCCGCGGTGAGATCGTCACCCTCGACGCGACATTACAAGACGCCACTGCTCACCAGCATCTGCCGATAGAAGCCCAGGCTTTGCTGGGGGAGTTTTTCACCGCCGTCAGTCTGATGATCGAGATCCTGAAGTTCTCCGGCACCCTGACATTGCAGGCTCGCGGCGCCGGCACGGTGCCACTGGTTATGGTGGAGGCGACCGATGCGCGCACCCTGCGCGGCATCATTAAATTCGCCGACGGACCCATGCCGACACTGAAAGGGCTGACGTTGCCGCAACTGATTGGTAACGGTGTGTTGACGCTTACTCTCGACCCCACTCAAGGCCAGCGTTATCAAGGCATAGTCGCATTGGAAGGCGACACTCTCGCCGATTGCCTGACAGCGTATTTCGCCCGCTCCGAGCAATTGCCCACCCGTCTGTGGATACATTCCGATGGCCGTCGGGCCGGTGGGCTGTTGCTCCAGGCTATGCCGCCTTCCAATGGTCGCGCTCCGCGCGCGGATGCCTGGGAGACTGCCGAACATCTGGCGGGAACGGTGACCGCGGAGGAACTATTCGAGCTGGATCACGCCACCGTGCTGGTGCGTTTGTTTAATGAGTTTGATGTGCGTCTATTTCCGCCGCAAGAAGTCGGGTTTAAATGTCAGTGCTCACGCGAGCGCAGCCTGCGGGCGCTGACCGCACTTGGCCGCAGCGACGCCTACGCGCTGCTCAATGAGCGCGACATCATCGACATCAACTGCGAGTTCTGCGGTGCCGAGTACCGGTTCGGCCAGCAGGACCTGGACGATCTGTTCCCGCCGGAAGAACAGCGCCTGCACTGAACGCGCAGTCATTTGCCACTGGGACCAGGAGCATGTGCATATGAACCCTGAGACTTCGTCGCCGTTGACCTATACCAATCTCGCACCCGCAGTCCTTATCGAACACGCGCTGCGCAACGGCGAGGGCTATCTCTCCGCCACCGGCGCACTATGTACGGCAACCGGTGCACGCACCGGGCGCTCCACCCTGGACCGTTTTATTGTCGAAGAAAGCTCTACCCACGACGCCATTGACTGGGGCAAGGTCAACCTCCCTTTCAGCGCTGACCATTTTGATGCCTTGTGGCGCCGGGTCGAAGACCACCTGCTTCATCATGATCACTATGTGAACCACCTGGAAGTGGGCGATCACCCGGATCATTACATCCCGGTAAAAGTGATTACCGAAACTGCGTGGCACAGCCTGTTCGCTCGCAGTATTTTTGTCTCTCCCAGCGAGTTCAACAGCAAGCGCAAAGAACCCTGGAAGGTATTACACGCGGCGAATTTCGTTTGCGATCCGGCGCGGGATAGAACTCACTCCGATGCTGCAGTCATCATTCATTTCGCTCAGCGCAAAATCCTGCTGGCGGGAATGCGCTATGCCGGGGAGCTGAAGAAATCACTCTTTTCAGTGCAGAATTTTCTCCTGCCGGAAAAAGACGTGCTGCCGATGCACTGCGCGGCAAACGTCGGCACCGAGGGTGATGTGACATTATTTTTTGGCCTGTCCGGCACGGGCAAAACCACCCTGTCCGCCGACCCCCACCGGTTCTTGCTCGGCGATGACGAGCACGGTTGGGGCAAAGATACCGTGTTCAATATGGAGGGCGGTTGTTATGCCAAGACAATAGACCTGTCCGCCAAATACGAGCCGGTGATCTGGCAGGCCATTCGCTTTGGCGCCATTTTGGAGAACGTGATACACGATCCGATCACCCGGCTGGCGGACTATCACGATCACAGTTTGAGCGAGAACGGACGCTGTTGTTATCCGCTGGCGCATGTGGAGAAACGCATCACCCCCGCCCGCGCCGGAGAACCCAACACGTTGATTTTTCTCACCTGTGATGTACTCGGTGTGTTGCCGCCCGTGGCGCGCTTAAGCCCGCAGGCAGCGGCTTACCATTTTCTTTCCGGCTATACCGCTCGGGTGGGTTCTACGGAAGTTGGCGCGGCCAAAGGCGTCACGCCGGTGTTTTCCGCCTGCTTCGGCGCTCCTTTTATGCCTCGCCACCCACGGGAATACGCGCGTCTATTAATGAAACGAGTGGCGGAATTCGGCAGCCAGGTTTATCTCATCAACACCGGATGGAGCGGCGGCAGCGGTGGTGCCGGCGGCCGTGGCAAACGCTTCGCCATTGATGTCACCCGCGGCATTATTACGGCGGTTCAACAAGGTTTATTGCAGCATGCCGCATTCGACAATCTGGAAATTCTCAACCTGGATATCCCGCAGAACATTCCCGGCATCGACCCCCACATTCTCAATCCCCGTAATACCTGGGTAGATAAAGCGGCTTATGACGAGCAGGCCCGCCAACTGGCAAACCTGTTCACTAAAAATATGGCGCAATATCAAGTTAGTGACGACATCCTCCAGGCCGGACCCCGGATTTAATCAACAAGCTTTTACCACCGAAGCCGCCAGCTTGGCGGCTTTTTGCGTTTCGCTGCGCGGCATCTATCCTTAATGGGATAAGAATAATCCCAATGGCAGAATTCTATGGAATTGCGCCCCGCAAATAACGGCAGCATTCGTCTCCTGCAAAATCCTCTTACCGCCGCCGTTGTCAGTTTTCTGATCGTGGTGTCGCTGCTCGCTCTTCTTATGCAGCACCTTGCGAATCTCGCCGAACGGGAAACACAACTGGAAGCCCATTATTGGGCCAGCGCCTTTGCCACCAAACTGCGCGGTCAATTGGAAGCGAATTTAGCGGTCGGCTACGGTTTGGAGGCGCAAATCTCTGTGTTGGGCACACTGGATCAACCCAGCCTTGACCGCGTGGCAGCGCGCTTGCTGCAAAAACCTTTGAATATCCGCCACATTGCCGTAGCGCCCGATTTGGTGGTCAGCGCGCTCTATCCACTGGCGGGCAATGAGGGAGCGCTGGGATTGGATTATCGGCGTCACCCCGGACAGCGCGACGCAGTGCTGCAGGCGATGCAAAATCATCAAGTAGTACTCGCAGGGCCGCTGCCCTTAGTTCAGGGGGGCGGAGAGCATTTGATCGCACGCTTCCCCGTGCGCTCCGCTAATGGCGCAGATTGGGGACTGATTTCCCTGGTGATCACGGTGCCCGAACTGCTGCGTGACGCCGGCCTGCATGATATGGAGCTGCGCTATCAGCTCGCCTTGCGCAACTCCGCCGCCAGCGCACCATTTATTGGTGATCCATCATTGTTTGCTTCCAGCAAGCATCCACACTCCATCCCCATTCCCGGCGGCGAGTGGCAATTAGCGGTTAAACCCAAAGAGGAAGAGCATTGGCAGCATTTTTTGTATTGGAGCATCTGTGTGTTCACCAGCTTGCTGGCGGCCGTAGCGGTGTTCTACCTGCGGCGGTATCACCATCAGCGTGAGCAACATCTGCGAGAGCTGGAGCAAATCACCGCTATTGATCCCCTTACCCAACTCACCAGCCGTTATCAATTTAATGAACACTTAAACCAGCTGATCGAAGAGTGTCAGCGCACCGAGCAAGGTTTTACAGTGTTATTTATCGATCTGGATCACTTCAAGGAAATCAATGACAGCCTCGGTCATTCGATTGGTGACGAATTGCTGGTACAAGTGGCGCGCACGCTGAAAAATTGTGTGCGCAGTTACGATTTACTGTGCCGGTTCGGCGGCGACGAATTTATTGCGGTTTTAAAAAATGTTAACCGCACTCCGGAAATCGAAAATCGCGCTCGCATTATTACCTCCTGCGTGGCGGAAAGCCGCAATATCCACGGCGCCGCGGTGAACATTACCTGCAGCCTGGGCGTTGCGGTGTACCCCACCGACGGCAACGATGCCGCGTCACTCATCCAGCATGCCGATCTCGCCATGTACGAGAGCAAACGCACCGGACGCAACTCTCTCTACTTCTTTAATATGTCCATGCGCAATGAGGCTGATCGATATGTCGAATTGAGTACAGCCATTAAATACGCGCTTGGCAATAACGAATTCCAGGTCTACTACCAACCCATTTACAGTACGCAGGAGGAGCGTTTTACCCGCTGCGAGGCACTATGTCGCTGGCCGCAGTCCGACGGCAGCATGATTTCACCAGCGGAATTTATTCCGGTGGCCGAGCAGAGTGGGCTTATTTGCGATTTGGGTAATTGGGTTGTTGAGCAGGCGATGAAATTTTGTCTGACGCTGCGGGATCATGGCATCGACATGAACGTTTCCATCAATCGGTCTCCCCAGGAATTCGCTTCGCGCCAACATACCCAACAGCTGATCGCCCTGCGCAACCGCCTGAATATTCCGTCACATCTGGTGACACTGGAAATTACCGAATCGTTGTTAATGGCAGACCATTGCACCAAATCGCAAAATTTCCTCGCGCTGCGGGAACAGAATTTTCAATTTGCGATTGATGATTTCGGCACAGGCTACTCCGCCATTAATTATCTGCGGCAATATCCAGTGGAAAGTCTGAAAATCGATAAAAGCTTTATCGCCGAACTGGGTATTTCCCGCCAGGCGGACACATTGGTGAAAGTGATTATCCAAATGGCAAAAAGCCTGAATATTCGCGTGGTCGCGGAAGGTGTGGAAACCCAGAAGCAGGTTAATTTTCTCGCCGCCATCGGCTGCGATTATATGCAAGGCTACTTTTTTGCCCGCCCTATGCCGGCCGACCAGCTTCTGCAATTTATTAAGGCGCAACCGGCTGCGTCCAATTCAATTTAGCGATTTTTTTGCCGAACAAAACCCAATAAAAAAGGGCGACCCTAGTCGCCCTTTTTTATTGCCGCTAAATCTTATTAAAAATTCAAACGCGCGCCTACCGCGAAGGTGGTCACATCGGAGCCGAGGCCCACATCAAAGGTTGCAGCTACGGCATCATTGAACCAATAAGCCAGCAAGCCGTTGATGGCAGTATTGCCGTCAAATGTGGTGCTGTGCATCAATTCGACACCGCCTTCCAACTGCTGTGTCAAAAAGCCGCGCAAGCCAGCCGCCATAACGAGGCCAGAGTCGCTGTCAGCGTCACCTTCTGGCGAAATGCTTTCAAAACTTAGGCTGGCATACATTTCCATATTGTCTTCAAAGCGGGTGTGATAGCCGCCGCCTGCCTGCACGTTGGATGAACCACACCCATCATCACCGCTTACATCAGAAAATGACGCACGCGCATACCAGCCGTCCTGAATGTCCAGGCTGCCGTAAATGTTGGGGCCATCCTGGTCACAATCGTACTGATCCAGATCCTGAAACATATAGCGCAAGCCCACATGGGTGAAGCTAACGGCGGGCGCAAGCGTGTTGTTGTAGTTTGGCGCCCGGTTGTTTTGTGCCTGAGCCGCGCTGGTAGCGAATCCGGCGGCGAGCAGGGAACCCAGTAACAAACAGCTTTTAACTGACTTCATAAATAACCCCCAAGGTTATGCAGGTGAAAAAACGCGGCCATATTACCATCGAGCGCGCCACCGCAACACGCGGTGGCGCACACAGCTTCGTCTTTTATATGGTAGGAGATGGGGATAATGACTTTGGCTGGGTGCTGCTAAGAAGAAGACACAATAACAGAGGAAATTCGGCTCAGCGGTAGCACCTCCTTTACCGCGCCGAGTTGGATGGCCTCTTTGGGCATGCCAAAGACCACACATGACTGCTCATCTTGAGCGACGGTCCGGGCGCCCGCTTCGCGCATTTCCAAAAGCCCGCGGGCGCCGTCATCGCCCATACCGGTCATGATGATGCCGGTGGCATTCCTGCCGGCAAACTTGGCCACGGAGCGAAATAAAACGTCCACCGAAGGACGGTGGCGATTAACCGGAGCGCCATCGAAAATTTCCACGTGATACTGAGCTCCGTTGCGCTTAAGCGCCATGTGTTTACCACCGGGTGCGATCAAGGCGAGGCCTGGAATAATACGATCGTTGTTTTTCGCCTCGCGTACCTGAATTTGCGCCAGGCTGTTCAAACGCTCAGCAAACGACGCGGTAAATTTCTCCGGCATATGCTGCACGATCAGAATGCCGGGGCATACACGGGGCAGGCGCACGAGCACTTCTTCCAGCGCTTGGGTACCACCGGTGGAAGTGCCTATGGCGATTAAATGCTCGGTGGTTTTCGCCATCGCCTGAAGTGAGGCAGGAGTCGGTTCAACGGGCGGCGGCGCTTCCCGCGGACCGGTACTGCGACGCAGCCGCGCCGAAGCCGCACCGCGCACCGTCTGAATGAAATCATCCGCGGATTCCTGGAGAAACTGTTTCAGGCCGATTTGCGGTTTGGTGACAATCTCCACCGCACCGGCAGCAAGCGCTTGCAATGTGGTTTCCGCGCCGCGCGCCGTCAACGAGGAACAAATCACCACCGGCGTGGGCCGTTCGCTCATGATCTTGCGCAAAAAAGTGATGCCATCCATCCGCGGCATTTCCACATCCAGCACTATGACATCCGGCCACTCCTTCGCCATTTTCTCCAGTGCAAATACCGGATCGGATGCCGCGCCGATAACTTGCAGATCCGGTGCGCGGGAAAGGACGGCCATCAATACTTGGCGCACTACCGCCGAGTCATCCACCAACAGCACTTTAATGGTCTTCATTTAGATGAAACCTGTTTTTTGCACTTACCATGCGCGTATTACGCGCGGGGAATGGATACTGAATATCGAAACTGATTTTTTGCCTTCGTCAGTCTTTGCGATAAATCGACGGGCTGACAAGACGCAGAGCATCCGTTACACCGTTTAGATTTTCGGAATGACCAATCAGAAAATACCCCCCTTTTTTTAAGCGAGAACAGACGCGGGCAACCACCTTCTGCTTGGTTTCCTGATCGAAATAAATCATCACGTTACGCAAAAAAATAACATCAAAATCGCCGACGTCCGGTAACGTTTGATTGAGATTGACCTGAGCAAAAGTCACTTTGCTGCGCAGGCTGCGTTCGATCAGCAAAGTCCCCTCCTGACGGCCGACGCCGCGAAGACAATATTTTTCCAGAAAATTCTTGGGAATATGCCGCGCCCGCTCCATGGGATAGTGGGCGTTGCTCGCCATCTGCAAGACATGTGTGCTGATATCGGATGCAAAAATATCCCATTGGGTTGATGTCAGCCGATCAGCCAGTAGCATGGCAATACTATAAGCTTCCTCACCGGACGAACTCGCCGCACTCCACACTCGGAAGGGACGCCCCGGTCTGAGTTCCGGCAGAACGGTTTTTTGCAAAAATTCGAAATGTTTGGGTTCGCGAAAAAAATAAGTCTCATTGGTGGTCAACAGATCCAGCGCAATCTGCAACTCGGCAGTAGCTGCCGGCTCCATAATCATGCGGAAATAATCACCGTACTTTGCCAATCCATGATGTTTGAGGCGCTTTGCCAGACGCGCCGCCAACATCGGCTTTTTGGTTTCCGCCAGTTTGATTCCCGCAACCCGATGAAGCCACTCCTGGAACAGCTGGAATTCCCGGTCGCTCAGGCCATTGCTGTTGAAACTTTCCGCAGCGCTTTCACCGGACTCGCCATTGGCTGTATGACGAGCGGTTTCACGTCTCATGCCTGTCCGCTGCCGCCGATAACATTGCCATTTCCTCGACAGACAATACCCGGTCGACATCCAGCACAATGACAAATTTGCCGTCTACCTTCGCCATGCTGCGAATAAAATCCGCACGTATGCGCGCACCGAAATTTGGTGGTGGTTCTATTTCTGTTTTCGGAATTTCCATCACTGCCGAAACCGCATCCACCAGAACACCAATATCCTGCTCTTCACCCTGCGCGGTATTGACTTCAATAATAATGATGCAACTGCGCCGGGTAATATCAGAGTTGCGTCGACCAAAGCGCGCCGCCAAATCCACCACCGGCACTACCGAGCCTCTCACATTGATAACCCCGCGAACAAATGCCGGCATCATCGGAACGGTGGTGAGATTGCCGTATTCGATAATTTCTTTAATGGCGAGAATGCCCATGGCAAACATCTCGCCGTTCAACATAAACGTCAGATACTGGCCATCCTGTTCATCGGCGGCGATTTTGCTAACAACCAATTCACCCATAACCGCCTCCGTCAAAAACGCATAAAGTCGTTTTCAGATACACCACCACCCGAAGACGCCGCTTTGTAGCTCGGCCGCGGTGGTTTTTGATCTAGCTGAGGGTGATGTCGGGCCGCCATTTTATGCCGTCCCGCACCATCGTCCGCTACCACAAAAAAGCTCATGGCCTGCTGCAATTGCTCCGCCTGACTGCTCATTTCTTCCGCGGTAGCGGCGAGTTCTTCGCTGCTGGACGCGTTTTGTTGAGTAATTTGATTGAGTTGGACCATCGCCGTATTGATCTGCGAAACACCGCTCGCCTGCTCTTCTGAGGCGGCACTGATTTCCTGTACGAGATCCGAGGTTTTGCGAATAGAAGGAACAATTTCATCCAACAATTTGCCAGCTTTTTCCGCTAGCTCAACGCTGCTGGACGACAGTTCTCCAATTTCCTGCGCCGCAACCTGGCTGCGTTCGGCAAGTTTGCGCACTTCCGCCGCAACTACCGCAAAACCTTTGCCGTGCTCGCCGGCGCGGGCGGCTTCAATAGCGGCATTGAGAGCCAGCAGATTCGTTTGATAGGCAATGTCGTCAATAATGCTGATGCGCTGGGCAATTTGTTTCATCGCTGCGACGGTCTGTTGCACCGCGCTTCCACCCTCTGTCGCCTCTTTCGCGGCTTTGCTCGCCATGCCATCGGTTACCTTCGCATTTTCGGTATTTTGATTAATGCTCGCGCTCATTTCCTCCACCGACGCGCTGGTTTCTTCGACGCTGGCCGCCTGCTCGCTGGAGGACTGGCTCATGGATTGCGCAGTTGCGCTCACTTCCTCGGACGCACTTGCCAAATTATCGGCAGAGCTACGCACCTCGGCGATAATCGCAGAAAGTCGCATAATCATATTTTGCATGGCGCTCAAGAGCACGCCGGTTTCATCTTTGGTATTGGACTCAACGGTAACGGTGAGATCACCTTCTGCCAATTTTGTTGCCACTTGCGCTGCGGTAACTAGGGGTTTAGCGATGACTCTGGCGATCACCAAGGCGAGCGCCATGCCCGCTAGTAGCGCGCCCACCAGCACTGCAAATATCGCGGTTCTTGCATTGCCGTAAATCTCATCGCCGCGCTCGTCCGAGTGAGTAGCGCCTTCATTATTAAACTGCACGATTTTTTCCAGAGATTCAGATACCAACACACTGGCGGCTCGACCTTCACCCGAAAATAACAAGCGGGCTTGCTCTGTTTCTCCCCGGGACGACAAATCCATCGTCCTCTTGCTTATACTGAAATAGGTGTCCAGCTTTTCTGAAAAATCCTCATTGATTTGACGCTCTTCCGGCGTGGTGATGGTCTTTTCATAAGCCTCCCTCGTGGTGCGCATGTCAGCAACTTTTTCCGCAATCTGCTGATCAATCTGCGCCTTTTCCGCTGAATCGCTCGCCATAATATGGCGCGCTACACGCACTCGGTACTCGGTAAAATGAAAGCGCACTTCTTGTGCCAAACGCACAGAAGGCAACCAGTAACTGGAGATTTCTTTTGTAGTGTTGTTAACGGCCGCCAACTGAACCGTAGCGAAAATACCCATAAATGCCGTAAGCGATAGCACGATTAAAAAGGATGCGATCAGCTTGGCGGAAATTTTCAGGTTATAAAACCATTTC
>DJFQ01000198.1:0-5848 GCA_002432095.1 Marinagarivorans sp. UBA5868
ACCTGCCAGGTCACATCAATCACAATGGTGGTCATCAGTACAACCAGCAGCCACGCCAGCCATTTTTCCAGATGTTGAGAAATTGTTTTCATGGGTTTATTTCAGATTTTGTATTTTTTGGAGGACGTCGTACGCGGGCGTGCCCTGCAGCGCGTCGTGCATGGATTGCACCTGTTGCATAAATAGGCTTTTATCCGGACGAATAATTTGTACGCCAGCGGCTTCTACAGTTGCGAGGGATTCCTCTGTGGACTTTTGCCACAGCTCCCGCTGATAGATGACTGACTCGTCCATTGCTTTTTGTAGCCACTCCTGTT
The DNA here is from genome assembly GCA_002432095.1 of Marinagarivorans sp. UBA5868. GTDB lineage: Bacteria > Pseudomonadota > Gammaproteobacteria > Pseudomonadales > Cellvibrionaceae > UBA5868. The sequence goes on from DJFQ01000198.1 coordinate 318, forward strand.
GCTGGGGCGTCAGACCGTTCCACACGTATTGGCTGATCAGAATAATATCCGGGACCATGGTGTGTTCGTTGAGGGTGAAATACTTCGCGACCTCGTAATGCTTTGAGGAATAAAAACTCGGGGGATTATTTTCTGCTCCGTCTACCACACCCTGTTGTAGAGCGGTGTATAGCTCACCCCAGGAGATCGGTGTGGCAGAGCCACCAAAGGCGCGCACCATTTCGATGGCGGTGGGACTTAGCTGAACGCGGATTTTCAAGCCATTTAAATCCGCTGGTGTGTGAACCGGTTTATTCACCGAATAAAAACTTCGGCTGCCTGCGTCGTAGTAGGCCAGCCCGCGCAGCCGTACAGTTTCCCCTGCGACGAGCAGCTCCCGTCCGATATCGCTGTTGAGCACCTGCCAGAAATGATCGTTATCGCGGAATACATAAGGCACGCTGAATATCTTCATCGCCGGCACAAATCCCTCCATCGGGCTGGAGGAAACTTTGGTCATGGCCAAGCTGCCGATTTGCAGCAATTCCATCAATTCCCGCTCGGTGCCCAACTGCCCTGCAGGATAGATGTCGACGCGCATGGTGCCGGCAGAATGGTAAGCCAGGCGGTCAGCCATGTAGTCTAACGCTTTGTGAACCGGGTGCTGAGTATCCAGCGCGTGAGCGAGTTTAAGGACGGTTGTTTCGTCTTGGATTTTGCAGCCGACAATTGAGAACAATAGAAATACAGGCAATAACAATCGAAAAAAGGTCATGTGAGTCAACGCTTTTATTGTGTTTGATGCGCGTCCCGGGGTGCTCTGATTCAGCCCCCGAGTTTGATAATCTCATCCTTGACTGGTAAGACATTCTTTGTTGATTTATTAAAATTGGTCAGGCCATAATAGCCGCGTCGCTTCCTCGGAGCAACGGCGTCGTTGCGCATTGTGATCTTCTACGCTTTGTTTTGAGGGGTGACGCTGTTGACCGTGTATCGGTACACAGTTTTCTCACGCTTCACCAGATGCTGTTTGTCCACCCAGAAACAGCCCTCCGGCTTTCACAGGCAGTGTGTTGTGAAAGCCTTTTTTAGCTCCATCTTTCATCGTTCCAGATGTGGGGTTGAAGTAGAACAGTGGTAACGGGGGTTGTAAAGCCTGTGGGAAAAAAGGTCCCGCACATATAGAGGAAAACGAAATTTTGTTAACTTGGTTTTTTTCTTTTTTAGTGGCTCTTTAAGCCGGTGCCAATGCCAGGGGTGGCTCATTCAGTGCAAATAACTGCTCGCGCAATTCCAGAATATGTTCCGACCAATAGCGCTCGGTATTGAACCATGGGAAGTGGTGGGGAAATGCTGGGTCATCCCAGCGGCGGGCGAGCCACGCGGCGTAGTGCATCAGCCGTAGGGTGCGCAGGCTTTCAATTAAATTCAGTTCGCGCGGATGAAATTCGCAAAACATCTCATAACCTTCCACCACGCTAGCCAGTTGCACCAAGCGGCGCGGGCGTTCTCCCGAAAGCAACATCCACAAATCCTGAATGGCCGGGCCGTTCAGCGCATCGTCCAAGTCAACAAAATTGGGTTTGTCGTCGCGCCACAGAATATTTCCCGGATGGCAATCTCCGTGTATGCGAATGGACGTGTAGGGCGTGCGATGAAAAATCTGCTTAATCTGCGCCAGCAGCTGCTCCGTGATGGTTTCGTAAGCCGCTCTTACGCTGGTGGGGACAAAATTTCGGCTCAAAACAAACTCGCGGCTCTCATCGCCCATGCGGGCGACCGATAAATCCACGCGATGCTGGAATTTCTGGCTTCTGCCAAGGGCATGGATACGGCCGAGGTATTGGCCCAGGATAAAGAGCGTGTCGTCGTTATCCAGCTCCGGCGCGTGACCGCCGCGCCTTGGGTAAAGAGCAAAGCGAAAGTTGTCGTAATGAAACAGGGTGCGACCATCGATCATCAACGGCGGCACTATGGGCACCTCCAGTTGTTCCAGCTCAATGCTGAAGGCGTGTTCTTCAAGGATCTGCTCATCCGTCCAACGCGCCGGCCGATAGAACTTGGCGATTAAGGGTTGTTTGTCGCGGCCTTCCAGGCCCACTTGATAGACGCGATTTTCGTAACTGTTAAGTGGGTAAATTCGTGCGTCACTGGCGAAGCCGAGGCTTTCTACCGCCGTGAGTACCAGGTCGGGGGTGAGATTATTGAAGGGCGGCTCTTGGTGCTGGGCGTCCATAGTTCATCCGACGGGCGGGTAAATGAGGCGCGATTATAGCCTCAAGCGCCCCGCGGAAACGATGGCGCAGATTGCCGCAGTCAGATTTGTGATGGCGAGTCGGTGGAAGAGTCTTCCGCAGAAGAGGCCATTTCACAACGGTTTTTGCCTTTTCGCTTGGCCTGGTACATGGCTTGATCGGCGCGCTGCACGGCATCACCCAGATCAGCGGTGGAGGAATCCACCACGCAGATGCCAATGCTGCAGGTGAGATGCAAACGCACCTCTGCGGCAACAATCTCATGCGTCTCCACGGCAAGACGCACCCGCTCACCAAAAGCCATCGCGTCCGCCGGAGGTACATTTACCGACACCACGACAAACTCTTCTCCGCCAGTGCGGAACAGGCGGTCGCCATCACGCAGCGTCTGTTGCACCACGCGGGAAAAATCCGCCAACGCCACGTCGCCGGTTTTGTGGCCGTGGGTATCGTTGATGGCTTTAAAGTTGTCGATATCCAGCATCATCACGCAGAACGTGAAATCGGATTTACGCAATGCGTGCAAATTAATCCGCCGGCAGAAATCTTCAAATTCACTGCGATTTTCCGCATTGGTGAGAGGATCGGTACTGGCTTTTTTCTCCAGGCTGCGAATTTTGTCATCGAGTTTTTCAATACTTTTCACCAGCGCGATGACCAGTATTTGGTCCTCCTGAACTTTTTTGCTCAGGGTCACCGCCACCGGAATCTCGGTTCCGCTTTTATGTTGCAGTTGCAGGCGATCGGGCAGGTTTAGTGAAGAGCTTTCGGAGTCGTGCTGGAGATAACGCTGCATCAAATTTTGCGCATCACCACGGCGTTGCTCCGGCAACAGCTGCACCAGTGTCAGCGCCCTCAACTCATCTGGGGTGTACCCCAAAATCCTCTGGGCACCGGAATTGGCGTGGAGGATATTCAGGCTATCGTCAAATAGAAAAATGGCATCGGCGGAAATTTCCAGCAGTTCATGAATCTGGTTTTTCAGCTGGTTGCTGCGGCGGCGTTCTTGCAGCAGCTGACGAAACCAGTGATCGAGCAAAATGGTGTGATGAGCAAGAGCACTGGCGATGATCAGCGTAGAAAACAGGCAGAAAATCGCTATGCCGACGCCAGTGCCGATCCACCCCTGTTGCACGCCGTGATTGAGTACGCTGCCCAGACACAGGGGCAGAATCAGCACAATCAGAAACAACCAGCGGAAATTGCGCGCATTCCGGGTGTTGCGATTGAGCAGTCCCGCAGCACCCTTGCTGGTGGTCAGCAGGGAAACGGCAAAAAAGAAAAACAGAAAGTTCAAGCAGGAATGCAGCGGCATGGTACCGAGAGCCGGTGTTTTTACCACTTCGTCAGGTGCGAATACGTAACTAAAGAAAACAAATAACGGAATGGCCAGAAAGGCGGTGATCAGCGCGTCGTAGCGGTTGATATAACGGTGGGGGTAGGTGTCGTGTACCGCGAGAATCGCTCCGGCCAAGCCAAAACTCACCGCCGTGCCCACGGCCATTCTGCCCGGATACACCGGCGTCCAGGGGTCGGCAAACAACAACTCGTCCACCCCAGAGCCCCAGCCCAACACATATTGGATCACCGTGAAGGTTCCCAACACCATCACTCCCAATCCGCAACCAATGGTTAGTTGGCGTTTGCGCAGCCAGATACCCAAAACCCCAAGTGCCAACACCAAAAAGCCCACAGCGCTGTTGGCCTTCATAGACGCGGTGCCTGCCATAAATGTGGTGAGCGTAAAAGTGCCGGTAGCCCAGCCATACAGCACAATTAAGCTGACGGTGGCCATAGCAGCCAACAGCGCCAGCGCCACTTGGGCTCTGGCGGGGTTGTGGGGAATATCGTTCATGGGGATGGGGCTTTCCTTTCCAGGCGAGTTCGACTTATCACCTAAGTATTGTTGGCCGTGGGCGATTGTGCCAGCTGGGTGCCAGGCTTTACGCCGGGCGGAGCGGAGGGTATGGCGGAAGGCTGGGGTTTAGGGCTACCCGCGCGGCTTTGGTGTGCGTGCTAGTGCCCAGATATGTACCGCCCCCGCTCCCGCTTTTAACAAACAGTCACTGATCAATTCCGCTGTGGCGCCGGTGGTGATGACATCGTCGATCACTGCAACGGTTGCTCCTGAGAGATGTGTGTCGCAAACGAATGCACCGTGCAAGTTGGCGAAGCGGGTTTTGCGGTCCAGGGTCTTTTGCGGACGGAGCTTCCCTTGGCGTTTTATCACCGGGGCGACGGGGATGCCGATGACTTTACTGAGCATATCTGCCAGGGCATGAGCTTGATTAAATCCTCGTCGCAGCCGAGTGAGGCTATGGCTGGGTACGGGTATCAGTATGTCCGGCCAGGAATCTGAAGGTCCGTATCGCGTAGCCAGCGCAGTTGCGAGAAACGGAGCCAGCGCCCGCGCCCAAGTGCGAGGGTCGCGCTTCTTGAACCGCAGAATCAGATGATCGACCGGATATTGGTAAACCAGGGGGCACACGGTGAGGTGAAAACGTTTAGGAAGGGCAAGGCAGTCACCGCAGATGAGTTGATCTGCGGTAAGCGGTAGGGCACAGGTTGGGCAGCAGCGATCATTGCGGGGTAGATCGACATGGCACGCTTGGCAAATCAGCTCGTCAGCGCGGTCGCCGCACAGCACACAAATGTGGGGCAAAAAGTGGTAGAGATATTTAGAAAAATCCATATGTAAACCGGAAGGTCCTTTTCGAGTTGACAGAGAAACAATTCCGCCTATGATGGCGCGCAGACACTTTTTTATTCCGGCACTTCCCGCCTATATTAGGAAATTCTCATGTCTGTCAGCCAAGCGGTGCGTCACGACTGGACGCGCGACGAGATTCTCGCCCTGTTCAACCGGCCTTTCAACGATTTGTTATTTCAGGCCCAGACAGTTCACCGCCAGCACTTCGATCCCAATCAGGTTCAGGTCAGCACCCTCTGTTCCATCAAAACCGGTGCCTGCCCGGAAGATTGCGCTTATTGCCCGCAAAGCGCCCGCTACGATACAGGCTTGGAGCGGGAAAAATTGATGGCGGTGGAGAAGGTGATCGAAGAAGCCCGCACCGCCAAATCCAGCGGCGCCACCCGCTTCTGCATGGGCGCCGCCTGGCGCTCGCCGAAAAATAAAGATATGGATTACGTCACCGCGATGGTGAAAGGCGTAAAAGAGTTGGGCATGGAAACCTGCATGACACTGGGCATGTTAAGCGCCGATCAGGCCCAGTCCCTGGCCAGTGCCGGCCTCGATTACTACAACCACAATCTCGACACCTCGCCGGAGTTTTATGG
>DJFQ01000198.1:5858-12635 GCA_002432095.1 Marinagarivorans sp. UBA5868
CTGGAAACCCTCGCCAATGTGCGCGCCGCCGGTATGAAAGTCTGCTGTGGCGGTATCGTCGGCATGGGCGAAGAAGTGAATGATCGCGCCGGCCTGCTGCAGCAGCTGGCGAATATGTCGGAGCACCCGGAATCCGTGCCCATCAATATGCTGGTGCGGGTTGAAGGCACGCCGCTGGCGGAACAGCAGGAGCTGGATGCGTTTGAATTTGTCCGTACCATTGCGGTTGCCCGCATTCTGATGCCGAAATCTCACGTGCGTTTGTCTGCCGGCCGCGAGGAGATGAACGAGCAAACTCAGGCCCTGGCGTTTTTTGCCGGCGCCAATTCGATTTTCTACGGCGCCAAACTGCTCACCACCCCCAACCCGGAAGCGGACAAAGACCGCCAGTTGTTCTCCAAACTCGGCATACAGCCGGAAGCTTATGAAGTGGAGCACAGCGATGAGGCGGAAGCCCATGCGCTGCTGGACCGGGTGCAGGCGGTACGGCAGGACAAAGTCTTCTACAACGCCGCAAGTTGATCCTCTCGCCGCCGCGCAAGCGGCGGCCTTGGTTTATTCCTATGTCGTCCTCCCTCGAACAAACCCTGCAGCAGCGGCTGGCGGAGCGTCGGGCGCTGAATCGCTACCGGGTTCGCCCGATATTGCAGTCGCCGCAAACACCGGAAATCCAGGTGGATGGACGACGGCTGACGGCGTTTTGCAGCAACGATTACCTCGGTCTCGCTACCCACCCCAAAGTTATCGAAGCTTTTCATCAAGCCGCTGACCGCTACGGCGTTGGCAGCGGCGCATCGCACCTGGTCTGCGGGCATTCGGAAGAGCATCACAAGTTGGAGGAAGAGCTGGCGGAATTTACCGGCCGGGCGCGGGCGCTGCTGTTCTCCACCGGTTATATGGCGAATCTCGGCGCGGTGAACGCGCTGATCGGTCGTGGTGATGCCGTTTTTGAAGATCGCCTGAATCACGCTTCTCTATTGGATGCTGGTTTACTTTCAAGCGCGCGCTTTCAGCGCTTTCGCCATAACGACGTCAACCATTTGCGTCAACAACTGCAAGCCAGCGACGCGCGCCACAAGATGATTCTGGTGGACGGTGTNNNNTGGCTGATGGTGGACGATGCCCACGGTCTGGGTTGTCTTGGCGCCAAAGGGGGGGGCTGCCTGGAACACTTCGGTTTGACGCAAGCGGACGTGCCGATTTTGATGGGAACCCTGGGCAAAGCCTTCGGCTCCTTCGGCGCCTTTGTAGCGGGCAGCGAGACTTTGATTGAATCCCTGATCCAATTTGCCCGCCCCTATATTTACACCACCGCATTACCACCCGCCGTGGCCGCCGCCACCCGCGCCGCCCTGAAACTGGTGCGGGAGCAGGGCGAGCGCCGGGTTCATCTGCAGAATCTGGTGCAGCGCTTTCGCTCGGGGGCTCAGTCTCTCGGGCTCGAACTTTGGCCATCGGTTTCCGCGATACAGCCGATTATCGTCGGTGATGACGCCCGTGCTTTGCGGCTGACCGACGCGCTGCGTCAGCGCGGTTTTTGGGTCAGTGCCATTCGCCCACCGACTGTGCCGGAGGGGACAGCGCGTTTGCGGGTAACGCTTTCGGCGGCGCATACCGAGGTGCAAGTGGATGGATTGCTGGATGCGTTGGCGGAAAGCTGGCGCGAAGTGGGGGTGGATGATCACCGCTAATAAACCCACTCACAACTGGGTCTTCCTCCACGGTTGGGGCAGCGATTCGCGCACTTGGCAGCCGCTTTGCGATTTGTTGCCCGGCCGCCATACCTTTATCGATCTCCCCGGCTTTGGCTCCGCGCTGGCGGATACCTTGGACCTCGATTCTTTCCTCACGCAAACCGGTGCCCAGCTTCCGCAAAACTGTGTGCTCGTCGGCTGGTCCCTTGGCGGCATGCTTGCTACGCAGCTTGCTCACCGTAATCCCGAGAAAGTGAGCGCGCTGATCACCATCGCCAGCAACGCCATTTTTGTCGCCCGCGACGCTTGGCCGGAGGCGATGGACCGGGCCACGTTCAACCAGTTTTACGGCGATTTTGAGCGGGAAGCGTCGGCTACCTGGACGCGCTTCTGCGCGTTACAAGCACTCGGCGACAGCAAGCGCAAACAGGTCGCGCAGCATCTGCGTGAGCAAAAGCCGCCGCAGCCGGAACGGGAAGCGGCCTGGCAACAGGGTCTGCGCTGGCTGGAAAGGCTCGACAACCGCCAGCTCCTTGCTGAACGGACAGTCCCTCAATATCACCTCTTCGGCGCGACCGATGCGCTGGTGCCGGCGGTGGCTGCAAATCATCTACGCCAATTGCTGCCGTCATCGGCGATGGTGGAGGTGCTGCCAGCTGCCGGTCATGCGCCGCATCTGTCCGATCCCGAATTGATCGCGCAGAAGCTGAAAAACTGGCTGGCGCCACCGTTGGATAAACGCCGCATCGCCCGCTCGTTTGGCGAAGCCGCCGCGACCTACGACCGTTTTGCCCAGATCCAGCGCCGCGTGGCGGCAGACCTCTATAACCGATGTCCGACCTTTGACGGGGCAGTGCTCGACCTCGGGTGCGGTACCGGTTTTATGGCGGAGCAATTATCCTCAACCAATGTACTGCTCGCCGATTTGGCACTGCCAATGGTGAAGATTGCGCAGCAAAAACTGCCGGGCTTGAGTGGTCTGGTGGCAGATGCGGAATGTTTGCCGCTGGGGGATAAGTGCTTGGCGGGCGTGGTTTCCAGCTTGGCCCTGCAGTGGTGTCGCGATCTGAACGCGGTCGCGCATGAGGCCGATCGGGTCCTGCGATCCGGCGGCGAATTGGTGTTTTCTACCCTGGGGCCGGGCACGCTGCACGAGCTGAAAAAGGCGTGGCAAAGCGTCGACGCCTACACCCACGTCAATAGTTTCCATTCGCCAGACGCCGTGCGCACAGCGATGGAAAAAGCCGGTTTAGTGCTCGTCGATTTGCACCGCTACCCCCTGGTGGCGCACTACGATGAATTGATGCCATTGCTGCGCGAACTCAAAGGTATAGGTGCCCACAACATCAATCCTGGCAGTCGCCCCGGCCTTACCGGCGTGCGCCAATTGCGTCAGTTGGAAGAGTCCTATCAACAATTTCGCGACCAGAACGGCAAACTGCCAGCGACCTACGACGTGATTCTGGCAAGAGCAAAAAAGCCATGAAAAATACCTATTTCATTACCGGCACCGATACCGGCGTCGGCAAAACACTGGTGACGGCATCCCTATTACATTTGGCGGAAAAACAAGGCCTCAAGGCGTTCGGACTCAAACCCATCGCTGCTGGCTGCGAAAACACGCCAGATGGTTTGCGCAACGAAGACGCCGTGCTGCTCCAGGCTCACAGCTCCATCAAACTGCCCTACGAACAGATCAACCCAATCGCCCTGCGCGCGGCCAAAGCCCCGCATATTGCAGCGGCAGAAGAGGGGAGACGCCTCAACCTCGACCGCCTCGTCGGCCTGTGTCGCGGCACTCTAATGCAGCCGGCTGACTTGCGTTTGATCGAAGGTGCCGGCGGCTGGCGTGTGCCGCTCAATGAGTTCGAAAACCTCAGCAGCTTGCCTTTGCAACTGAAAATCCCCGTTATTCTCGTCGTCGGCCTGCGCCTCGGCTGCCTTAACCACGCGCTGCTGACAGCGGAAGCGATTGCGAGGGATGGCCTGCCGATAGCTGGGTGGGTGGCGAGTGGGATTGATCCGCAGATGGATTCGGTAGAGGACAATATCGCCACCTTAAAAGCACGTCTGCCGTCACCTTGTTGGGGGGTGATACCGGCGCTGGGGGAAGTGAGTGTGGAGCGGGTGGCGGGGTATCTAGAGTTACCTGGGAGCGCGGGCGGCGCGCCGGCATAAGTGCTCTCATAGAGAGTCGCCCGCGTATTACCACCTATTAAAGTGGAGTAGTCTTGGCAAGTTGTCGGACAACCTATAGTGCACGTGCCGGATTGAGAAAACCGCTAGCTTTTGCCGCATGAATGCGTTTTAGGAAGCAAAGGCCGAATAAGATTAAGGCGCTAATTTATGAATCATTTTGCCAAACTGGATGCTCTCAAAGCCAAACTGGATGAATATCGACCACTGGCCCCGGGCATTGTGAACAACTTGCACGAAAACCTAGTGCTGCAATGGACGTATCACAGCAATGCGATTGAAGGTAATACTCTCACGTTAAAAGAAACCAAGGTCGCTTTGGAAGGCATCACCATCGGTGGCAAAACTCTGCGTGAGCACTTTGAAGCGATCAATCACCGGGATGCCATTCTTTTGGTGGAAGAGCTGGTTAGCAAGCAGCAACCGTTGGACGAATGGACAATCAAATCGCTGCATCAATTGGTGTTGAAAAACATTGATGGTGAAAATGCCGGTCGATATAGACAGGTGAATGTATTAATTTCCGGCGCCAATCACCGTCCACCGCAAGCGCTCCAGGTTCCAGAGCAGATGCAGGCATTCATGCACTGGTATAACACCGACGCACCGCACCTGCATGCGGTCGAGCGCGCCGCTCGCTTTCATGGGGAGTTTGTCAAAATTCACCCGTTCGCTGACGGTAATGGCCGAACCTCCCGGTTGTTAATGAACCTCGAATTAATGAAAGGAGGATTTCCCGCAACCGTGATTGAGGTGGAACAGCGCTTGGCCTACTACGAAGCCTTAGATAAAGCACATTGCACCGCTGACTACTCGGATTTTATTAATTTAGTGGCAAGCTGCGTGGAGAAGAGTTTTGTTTCTTATTGGTGGGCGCTCGGAATAGAGGCAGATATCGCAAAATATTTGCAGGCTTTAGGCCAAGGTGGAACACAAGGTAGCCAGTAGCACACCATGCCAAACCTAACCCTTGAATTTCTCACCCAGCAAGCCGAACAAGAATCCATTTATCCTGTGGATGACCAGCAGCGCGAACTCTGTCAGCGATGGCTTTGGCCAAATGTGGAAGCGCTAAATGAGGATTTTTTACGCCTGCGATTGGAGTTTGACCGCTCATTTGCACCCGCCCCACAACCCGGCAGAAATTATCCCATCGGTTATTGCCGGGAAATCAGCATCGGCGTTTTTAATCTTTTACAAAAAGCCATAGCCGCGCCGCAAACGTCTGGAATTTCCGCCCTGCGAAATTTCTGCGCCGTCGGCGGTCGGTTCAAACGCGTGTGGGGTGATTTGCGTCAGAGTTATTTCCAGAATGCGTTTCAGGCTGGCGATATGTACATTGACGTTGCCAACGACAGCGTGGTGATTACCAAACCGAAAGTGGAAGTATTACCTTTCGAAAAAGCTTTTTTTTTTCCTTTGAACGATTTTGAATCCTATGCCCGATTAGCGGAAACCTACTGGAAAGGACAGGTCTATCCCAATCGATATTTGCCCCACCTTGCGCCGGTATTCCCGATTCTTTTGGTCTACCCCAATGGCCATATCAAACTCCACTCCCAATATCAGGCTCCGCTGTACCTCAACCTCGTGCATGATTTTTCGTTGGCGGAACATTTTCTTCTCTGCGGTGAAGGGAGCAAACGTAAACTAACGTTACAGCAATTAGCTCAGCTTGAACGGCAGGTTGGCACAAATGCTGAATTGCAATTTGCGCCATTAAACGACGACGCATTGGCTGGGATTTTTAATAATGCGCGTAATACGGGTTTGCGTTTGGATGCGACACGTTTGCAGGTGTTGTTGGACCAGACGGTGCGGATTAACCAGTAATTTTAATGTCGGTGTCGCAGAGAGCATTGCCGAGTAAACTACGCACTCGAAGACCGGGCCAAAGTATCTTGAAGCAAATTTGTGCGGGCGGACCGCATCCAATCGGAAATACCCAGATGAATGACCAACCGATCACCGAAGAAGATTTGGATTTTATTGACTCCATATTTGAAAAATACGCAACCGAGAATTCCATCGTCAGTGTGTCCGAATTAGATGGTTTTCTAACGGCCATAGTGTCCGGCCCAGACATGATCCTGCCCAGTGAATGGCTGGCGGAAATATGGGGTGGTGCTGAGCAGATGCCCAACTGGGAGAGCAAAGAAGAACTGACGCGTTTTATGCATATTGTCATGGGAATCATGAATGACAACGCCGAAGTGCTGATGGAACAACCGGAGGATTTTCAAGCACTGGTCTTAGTAGATATGCAACATGATGAGCCGGTGGATGTGGTGTCGCTCTGGTGTGGCGGCTATATGCGCGGCATCGCCTTGAGCAGTCAAGATTGGTTGAATTTGCCGGAAAATCTGCAGGCGCACTTCAGTTGCATCGCCCTGTTTGGCTCGGAAGAAGGCGAAGAAATACTTGTTGATTTTGCCGATCACGAAATTGAAGAGTTGCAACAAGAAATAGAACCCGCCGCTCGCGCTCTACACGCCTATTGGCTAGAGCAGCGCGCAGACGTGGCGCCCCGCCGGCCGCGTACTGGGCCGACAGCACAGATCCTCCCATTCGTGCGCACTCAACCCAAAACTGCTCCAAACGAACCCTGCCCATGCGGCAGCGGTAAAAAATTCAAAAAATGTTGTGGGGCGAGTTGACTTGTTGAAGCGCCAGGCGGGGAGGGGAATGTTCAACCGTATGGCGGGGTGCCAGGCACAGNNCGGAGGGGTGGCAGGCAAAGCCTGACGGGGTGGTTACTGAGGGCGAAGATCGCGCTACTGCCTCACCGCTGCACCACCCCGCCCTTCGGGCACCCCTCCTGAGGAGGGGAATGTTCAACCGTATAGCGGGGTGCCAGGCACAGCTCGACGGGGGTAATTCCCCTCCC
>DJFQ01000128.1 GCA_002432095.1 Marinagarivorans sp. UBA5868
TGGGTTTGTCTCTTGTGCAGGCCACTGCCCAATTGCATGGCGGTAAGCTGCATTTGCTTGATAACCATCCTGGGTTATTGTGTCAGGTGACGTTTCCGGTTGTTCGGGAGAAATGAAGACACCAAACAGCCGGAATTACCGGCTGTTTCCCGCTTTTGCGGCAGGCAGTTTGTCGGGCAGGGTAACATTCAGTTCCAGCACTGAAAAATTACCATGGTTGTCTAACTGCACTTCGATATTGTCGATATCGATGTCCACGTATTTTTTAATCACTTCCATAATGTCTTTCTGCAAAGCGGCTAGATAGTCCGGCTGTTTATGCTGGCGACGCTCATGTGCGACTATCACCTGCAAACGCTCTTTTGCGATAGACGCCGTGTTGTTTTTCTTNNCTTTTGTGTTCCGGAGTCAAGAAGCGGTGTTCGACTTGCTCACCAACCAGTCGTGCGACCGCGTCGGCGTAAGCTTTGCCCGCCTTGCTTTCGCTGTCGTGAATAACGGGAACGCCCTGATTGGAAGCTTTGAGAACGGACTGGCACTCGGGAATTACACCGAGCAATTTGGTGGCGAGGATTTCCTCCACATCGGCGACACCGAGCATTTCCCCGCGCACTACACGCTGGTGGTCATATCGCGTAATGAGCAGGTGCTCAACAACATTCTCGCCGAGTTCGGCTTTACGCGATTTGCTCTGCAAAATTCCCAAAATGCGATCCGAGTCGCGCACCGATGATACTTCGGGATTGGCTACCACAACTGCCTCATCAGCGAAATACAGTGCCATAAAAGCACCATGTTCAATGCCGGCTGGCGAGTCGCAGATGATGTACTCGAATCCTATTTCTTTCAGTTCGTTTAATATTTTTTCCACACCTTCTTTGGTCAAGGCATCTTTGTCGCGGGTTTGCGAGGCGGGCAGAATAAACAGATTTTCACAGCGCTTATCCTTGATCAGCGCCTGTTTCAGGGTCGCTTCGCCGTTAATCACATTGACGAAGTCGTAAACCACGCGGCGCTCGCAGTTCATAATAAGATCGAGGTTGCGCAGGCCGATATCAAAATCGATCACCGCGGTCTTATGGCCGCGCAGGGCCAATCCGGTGCTGATCGCTGAACTGGTCGTGGTTTTGCCGACACCGCCTTTTCCAGATGTCACTACGATTATCTTTGCCAAAGTCGTAACCCTTTTGATTGGTTAATTGTGTTTGGGCAGGGGGGTAATCTGAATGCGTCCTCCTGCCAAGTATATTTGCACAGCTTCTTTCCAATGATTGGTGCGCAACACCTCATCCACCATGAACTGGCCGGCTATAGCCACCATTTCGGCTTCTTGACTGCTGCAAAAAATTCGTGCGTTTTCGTCGCCCTGAACACCGGCGAGGGCGCGTCCGCGCAGGGCGCCGTAAATGTGAATATTGCCGTCCGCCAATACTTCGGCGCCGGCTGACACTGCTGCCATTACAATCAGATCGCCGCCGCGCGCGTAGATCTGCTGGCCAGAGCGTATGGGTGTTGTGACGATCCGCGTAGGTGCGGCGGCAGATTTGGCTGCGTCAACCGCTTCCTTCGAAGGCGGGGCTTCTGCTGCCAATTCACTCTGCTTGCTCCTGCTTTTCGGCAGAATCGCTAAGCCAAGCCTGCCGCTCTCGTTCAATAGTCGCGCGTTAGCACCGCGGGTGGCGGTCGGCAGGAGCGTCAACTCGCGACACATGGCGCAAAGGCCAGCGAGATCGAGACTTTCTTGTTCGGCATCCGTTAATAGTTCAACACCAAACACAAGCGGAGAGCGTTGAAAGAAGGCGGGAGATTGAGTGACTTTTTCCATCAATTCCAGCTTGATGGCGTTGAGATCGGCGCTTTTCAGTTCCAGCAGCGTCATCGGGAACAGGCCACCCTTCAACTGGAAGCTTTCCGGACGATCCACAGTGGACGCACGTTGGGCGGATTTGCTCATTGGCGCAGGCGATTCCTAATGGATGGTTCAGGGGAAGTTGTTGTATTGATGTTGGCTTGAGCCAATCTAAGTTATAGGCGGACAAGAATAATCCAATTAATCACAAATCAAAAGGGACGAAGAACGAAGTGAAGCTTTGGCGAGGTTCCGCCGAAGGCCGGGTTCTTCCCGGCCTTCGGCGGAGATTCAACCGGCGGGGCGGTCGTAACGATGGGCGGAGGTGGCGCCTTTGCGGTGGGACAGAGCGGCTTCGAGTTTTTTCGCCGCTTCACCTATGGCGACGTACAGATCATTGTCCGAGCCTTCTACGGCCACAGTCGCACCAAGAAATTGTGTTTTTGCCTCTACGCTTTGCTGATTGCGTTCGACTTTGAGAAAAATAGAGAGTGAATCGAGGGAAGGGTAGTGGGATTGAATTTTCGCGAATTTGCTTTGCACAGCCGTTCGGATTCCGTCGGTAATATCGACATGATGGCCGGATAAATTAATTTGCATAACAACCTTCCTTCTTTTGTGGATTGCTGAGTAAACATGAAGCCAAATAGTGAAAATATCAAGTGATGTTTCCCAATCTATTTGACATCACGTCGCTATAGCGGCTCTTGATGCAGGTCATAAGGTCTCTGTACCAATCACCGTCAGCGCAAGTCACCAACGGCCCGCCAGAAATCTGAGTGTGACGCCAGCGAGAGGTTCCGTCTCAGAATAACTTAGCAAGCAGTACCGGAATCGCCGTTTCCACTCGCAATATGCGTTGACCTAACTGCACAGGTAGGAACCCGAGCGCCTCAAACTGGCGAACTTCCTTATCAACAAAACCGCCTTCGGGTCCCACGGCAAGCAATGTCGGTGCAGCGGCGTCCACCCTGGGCGGGGAGTACTCCCCCGGATGGGCAATCAGTCGTCGGAAATTGTGGCAGCGAGCGGGAAGAACGTCTTCAATAAAAGGACGAAAGCGCGTGTGATACTCCACTTGAGGCAATTGTGTTGCCTTGCCTTGTTCAAGGCCGAGCAGAAGCTGCTCGTGCACCGCGTCCGGCCTGAGCAAGGGCGTTTGCCAGAAGCTTTTTTCCACGCGTGCAGTTTGGATAAGGCAGAGCTTTTCCACACCCATTGTGGCGATGGTTTGCAGCGTGCGTTGGAGCATTTTCGGGCGTGGCAAACCGAGTATCAGCGTAACGGGAAGAGTGGCTGGCGGCGGCTGGTCAAGTGATCCGATATTAAGGACTACGGAAGTGGCATCGACGCTCTCCACCTCCGCAAGACCTTGATAGCCGTTGAGCTTGCCAACGTACAAACGCATTCCCGCTTGTACGTTCAACACAGTGGTCAGGTGAGTATGACGGCGGCCGGTGAGTTGGACCTGGGTTGGATTGATGAAGTCCCGGTCCTCAAGAACAATCAGATTCATTGCATTTACCGTATGGCGTTCCCGACAGGAATCGAACCTGTACCTAGCCCTTAGGAGGGGCTCGTTCTGTCCATTAAACTACGGGAACGGGGCCGCGCATTGTAGCAACATAAGTTTGGGCGTCAAAACCGTAATTACCCGGTATTTTTTATGTCGGCACTTAGCATTGTTGTCCCTGTAGATTCCGAAGTTCGCGGGTTTAAATCCTTTCTTGTTCGCTTGTTGCAGGCGGTGGCCCCGCTCAATGGGAGCGAAATTATTGTTGTTGATGGCACTGTCGCAGCGGACGTTTCATTGACTTGTCGTTGCAACGGAGTTGGGGTAGTCCGCGCTGTGGGAGGAAGGGTGGCGCAAATGGCAAGGGGCGCTGCTCAAGCGCAAGGGGATTACCTGTTATTTCTCGACCCAAATATCACGTTACCGGCAAATTTTGCCGATATCTGGAAAGGTCTCCGTCGCGCGGGGCCGGTATGGGGATTTTTTCCGCTGCGCGTTAGCCGGGGTGCCTGGCGATTGCGTTGGTTGGCCAGGGTAATCTCGTTGAGATCGCGTCTATCGGGGATAGCCGTTGAAGATCAGCCGATTTTCATGCAGCGCAACGCTTGGAAGTTGGCGGGAGATGTGGGAGATGCTCGAGCCGATAACTTTTTCGGCTTATGTCGACGCCTGCGGGTAATCACCGCGCCCTGGGTAGTGCAGCAATCTGTAGACAGCCAAGGCGTCGGCTGGCGGAGCGCCGGTGTGCGAGACGTCCTGTTTGCCACGCTGTCGTCGCGATTGCATATCCGCGGAACTGAGCCGCGCTGCGTCACTGCGAGTTTGGCCGGTGGGACGACAAGCGCGGGGCGAAAACGCACCNNCAGGCTTCGCTTTGCCAAGGTTTTGCGTTCAGGCGTCGTCAAAGTTTTGCGTTAGGCTTCGCCAAGTTTTTGAAAATTGTATCCCGCACCGCGCCCGCCTTTAGCATTGTAAAGCGGGTCGTTCTCATCCCTGCCGCGGACAATCGCGAGCAAACGTGAAAACACTTGTTGATTGCGTGCCAGTAGCTTGCCGTTGATTTCGTTCTGTTCCTGACACTGGCGTAGCAGTCCGCGAAATTCGTCCCATTCACGCTGTGCCTCGGGGCTGGTGGCGCGAATTAACGTCTGCCAGACAACTTCCGCTTTTTCTTTGGGCTTTTGTTGTTTGGCAACCCAAGCACTGCGCTGCCTGGCACTTTGCTCCAAATGGAGAAGATTGGCGGATTTGTTTTGGATGACTTCTTCGAGCTTGTCGACGTCGCGAGCTTTCAGCGCTTCGCGTTCCTGCTCCAAAAACTGGAGCAGATTGCGGCAGGCGCTGATGTCCTGCCGGATATGTTGTTGCAGGGATTCCTGAGTGAGAGCAGTCTGAGTCATTTGGCCCCCTATGCGAGCCTGGTTGTTGCTAATTTATAGCAACCCGTCCTGCGCCAGCATACGTTCGGCAATTTTGTCGCTGTCGATACTGTAACGCCCTTCGGCTATTGCCTGGCGCACCGCAGCTACTTTTGCTTCATCGACATCACCACTCTGTTTAACTGCCTGCTCCAGACGACCGAGGGTCTGGGCTTGGCTGCTAAGAGAGACATTGTCTCCCGTAGAGGGCTTTGCCGGAGTACGGGCAGCCGCTTCGGATTCTACCGAAGGGCCGGATTTTGCCTTCACACCACCGGATGCCGTATTGGCACTCCGGTTCAGGCTTGGGTTGCTGGGATCTATAACCATAAATACGTAACCGTTGACAGATGTCTGACGTAACTGCGTTTCTCAACCGGTTTATCGGCATCCGCCAAACAAACTTTAAGGCGCTTTAGCCTTTTTTCTTTATTCAACCACTCAAACGAGCAGTTGCAATGCAAAATTGTGACAAAGTTCCGTTTCTGGGTTGTAGGTACTCAGCCTACAGCGCGACACGGGCTTTTCCCGGTGCGACAACTTCCGCATCCACTACGCGCTCGGATTTTTCGTTACGGACCTGGATTTGCTCTCCCACCTCGCCGTTAGCAAGAGCGGTGCCGGTGGTGACCACGGATACTCCAGAGGTACTCGCTTCCAGCACTACCCGATCCCCTCTGCGAATAACCTGCGGTGCCTTTATATGGGATAGCCGCACGGGTTCACCCGCCTCAAGTCGCCGTTTCAGTTCTTTGCCAACCACTTGCTGGATATCGAGCACAAGGCCAAATCCGCCCTGGCTGGTGCTCATCCGTCGCAACGTGACATCTTCCGGCGTCAGCACAGCTCCACGGGCAAGACTGCGGGCGACTACGGCCACTTCCGCGAAAGTATCAACACGGGCGGGTACATAAATTGTCCACGGCCTCGGTGCATCACAATTTACCTTTACCGACACATTACTCCCGTAAGGTCGGGGCGATGTGATCTCGTGGCGCAGCGGTGAAGCGCATTTTGGTAAGCGGAGACGCGCATCCAGGTTGGATACCGCCACCTCCATATCATCCGGTGCAACGCCCATATATTCGCCATCCAAAGTATCCTGCAAATAGGCTTCAACCTGATCGCGCAAATTTTCAGGTTTCTCGATGTCATCATCAGCGTGTGCGGTTTGAGCATTTGTGGTGATAGCGAACGACAAAAATATGCAGCATAAAAAAAGGCGGTGTCCCATTGTCAGTGTCCTATGCTTAATGAGTGATGGCGCCTGCAGATCATTGTGTCAATTTAATGTCACCAAGCTTGCGATTTAATAGGATATGAAGGCTTTTCTGCAATGGTCGTGCCGACAGTTGCAAAGCCAATACCCATATCCCAAATGGCGGCAGGTCGACGGAGATCTCAGGCATTGAATTTTTCTGAGGAAGCGATATGGCCGGCGTTCTCGACAGCGTGAATCAGCGTACACAATTGGTCGGACAAAATCGACTTGAATTATTGCTTTTTAGCCTTGGTGGACGCCAGCTATATGGCATTAACGTGTTCAAGGTCAAAGAAGTNNCCGCAGCGCCGTGGTGCGCGGTGTTGCCCATATTCGCGGCGGAACCATCCCGATTATGGACATGCGGCAAGCTACTGGCGCGAGTCGCCTGGAAAATATCCAGAATTGTTTCGTCATCATCACCGAATACAACCGTTCCACCCAGGGGTTTTTGGTGAGCTCAGTTGAACGGATAGTTAACATGAATTGGGGCGCCATTCACCCGCCGCCGAAGGGCGCTGGTAAAGAAAGCTACCTCACCGCCGTCACCGAGGTCGACGGCCGACTGGTGGAGATTATCGACGTGGAAAAAATACTGGCCGAAGTATCGCCTTTACCCGAGGAGGTCAGTGAAGACGTGATGAGGGAAGTCAGCGAAGCGGATTCTGTCAATAAGCATGTGCTTATCGTGGATGACTCGACTATCGCTAGAAAGCAAATCCAAAAAGTCATTCAGTCCATGGGAATTCGAACAACCGTTCTTAAAAACGGCCAAGAAGCGCTGGACTTTCTTTTGGCGCTGCTTGCAGAAGGTAAGGACCCCTATAAAGAGTTGCTGATGGTGATTTCCGATATCGAGATGCCGGAAATGGACGGCTACACCTTTACCGCGGAAGTGCGGGCCAATCCTAAGCTGAGTCAGATGCACGTGGTTTTGCACACGTCGCTTAGTGGCATTTTTAATGAAGTCATGGTTAAAAAAGTGGGTGCGAATGATTTTCTCGCGAAATTCCACCCGGACGAATTGGCTAAACGCGTCAGTAATCGAATCCAGGAGGTAATGGGGCGGCAAAGCCATCCGTAATCACCTGCCGACTTAGTGGTACTGGTAAGCGGCATTGGCGTAAGGTGATGTTGGCATACCGTTGTGCGGGTTTATGTCGAAATTTGGGGTGATCGAAAATCCGGAAGTGGTGGCAATGAGCCGATTAAAAGGGGGAGACTCCCTCAATCTGGACGCACACGAATATCAAGCATTCTCCGCTTTCTTACGCGTCGCATGCGGAATAGATTTGGGCGCCAACAAACAATATCTGGTGTCCACGCGCGTGCGCCGCATTCTCGTCGAACATAATCTGCATTCTTTGGCTGAGCTGACCAAGCTTATTCAGCAGGATGGTCAACGATCGTTGCGACAAAAAGTTATAGATGCCATGACCACCAATGAAACCTTCTGGTTTCGCGATTCTTATCCATTCGAATATCTTGGTAAAACACTTTTACCGAGTCTTGCAAAGCAACAGAAATCTCAGGAGAAAACCCGTATATGGTCGGCCGCCTGTTCCAGTGGACAGGAGCCTTATTCCATCAGCATGGTGGTGGAAGAGGGGATGCGCGGCATTTTTTCGACGCGGTGCAGCGATGCCGATATTTTGGCGACCGACGTGTCTGCGTCGGTACTGGATTCGGCAAAGCTAGCAGTTTACGACCGGCTTTCGTTGGTTCGTGGCCTCTCGTCTCAGCGGACGAATGATTTTTTTCTCCAGATAGACGCGGATTCCTGGCGGCTAAAAGACTCGGTGCGCAATCGCGTGCGCTTCCGACAGTTAAATCTTCAGGAGTCGTTTTATCTGTTGGGACGGTTCGATGTGGTATTTTGCCGCAATGTCCTCATTTATTTTTCCACCGAACTTAAAGCTGAAATTCTCCGCAAAATTCACGGTGTATTGAACCCTGGCGGCGTTCTCTTTCTCGGTTCTTCCGAGAGTATCTCTGGGTTGAGCGATCTTTATGAGATGGTCAATTGCAATCCCGGAGTTGCGTACCGGGCCAAGATATTACGCCCGAGTTTTTGATTGTCGCGGCGGCAATCCGCCCATTTCCACCCGGCAATAAATTGCCGCAAAACAACTTCTAGCGATAAAACATCCTAAATTTTCCTATAAAAATCATGCTTCTATGATTTTCCTGGCCATTGGCATATGGCTTGCTTTATCCCTGCTGTGATTGAAAAACCGCCGGAAATTTGTCTGGCGATGTACACACGGGAGAGGCAAGTGGCCATTAATTTTCAGCAGGCACTCGGTACTTTTGAATCGGCCTTGCGCTTGCGCGCTGACCGCGCGGAAGTGCTGTCCGCTAACCTCGCAAATGCGGACACACCCAATTACAAGGCTCGGGATTTCGACTTCCACAGCGCGTTGCAGAATGCGCAGCAGCAACAAACCAGTGGTGGATTGCATGTTACGCAGAATCGCCACCTGGACGCCGGTATCGGCAATACACCAGGCGGCGCACCACTGTCTTATCGCACGCCGTCACAACCTTCCATCGACGGTAATACCGTAGATGAGCATATTGAGCATGCCGAATTCATGGAAAACAGTCTTGAGTTCCAAACGGCATTTACGTTGCTCAACAGCCGCTTTAAAGGCTTGATTTCCGCGATACGGGGAGAATAACCATGGGCTTAAATCGAATTATTGATATTGCCGGCTCCGGCATGAATGCACAATCGGTGCGTTTGAATACCACAGCCAGCAATATTGCCAATGCGGAATCTGTGTCTTCCAGTGCCGAAGGTGTGTACAAAGGGCGCCACCCTGTTTTCGCTGCTGCTTACCACAATATGCTCGGCAATCCAGATTCCACTAATTTATCCGGCGATGCTGCATCCGCTGGCGTAAACGTACTGGGCATTGTGGAAAGCGACGCACCTTTGCAAATGCGCTACGAACCCAATCATCCCTTGGCGGATGAAAAAGGCTATGTGTTTTATCCCAATGTCAATGTAGTGGAAGAGATGACCAACATGATTTCGGCATCGCGTTCATTTCAAGTCAATGTGGAAATTATGAATTCCGCAAAACAAATGGTGCAGCGTGTATTAACGCTCGGTCAGTAATCACTGTGATGATGTTGAAGAAAGGGGTTAGCAAATGAGCGAAGTCGGCAGCACCAGTGGCACCAGTGATGTATTTCAAAATCTATCTATCGCCAACAAAAACAAGCAAGCGTCAAAAGGCACAGATGAGCTCGGCCAAAAAGCATTTCTGCAGTTGATGATCACGCAACTGGAAAACCAGGATCCGCTGAGTCCGCAGGAAAATGGCGATTTTATCGCGCAACTTGCGCAGTTCAGTTCGGTGGAAAGTCTCGACCAATTGAATACTCGTTTTGATGGTTTTGCGCAAAATTTTGTTGCTAATCAGGCGCTGCAAGCGTCGTCCCTCGTGGGACGTTCAGTAAGCGTTGATACAGATACTTCATTTTTAGGTGAGGGCCTTGCGATCACCGGACTGGTTGAGGTGCCTGCGTCAACAGATGATTTGACGGTGGATATCTATTCACCCGAGGGTCAATTACTCGACACCATCGATATAGGTATTGCAGAAGAAGGAGATCTCGCGCTGCGCTGGAATGGCCAATATGCAGAGGTCAACGGCAAATTACTGGATTGGCAGAGTTCCCACGAAGGTGGCCTGCCGGCGGGCACTTACAAAATTTCCGTAACCTCAACTGTGGAAGGCAAGCCAACCCAGTTGGAAACCTACCTCAGCGCCAACGTTAATAGTGTCACCGTTGGTGCCAATGGCGGCTTGACGCTTAATTTGGCCGGTGTCGGCGCCGTAAGTTTGTCTGATGTTAAACAATTTAACGAATAAACCAATTTTAGGATGCCGGAATATTTCGGCGTTCAATCAGTAGTAGCAGGAGAGATTTATGCCTTTTGATATAGCCCTCAGTGGGATTCGTTCAGCTTCTAATGACTTATCCATAACGGGAAACAATATAGCCAACGCATCGACCACTGGATTTAAGAGCTCACGTGCAGAATTCGGCGATGTTTATGCTACTTCTGTTTTGGGGGCGGGCAATAATCCCATCGGTAGCGGGGTTAAGTTGCAAGACGTGTCGCAACGATTTACCCAAGGGAGTATCGCCTTCACCGAAAATGAATTGGATCTCGCCGTTAATGGCAACGGATTTTTTGTGGTGCGCAGTCAAGGCGAACAATTTTATACGCGGGCTGGCGCCTTCGGTTTGGACAGGCAAGGTTACATCACCAGTAACACCGGGGCACGTCTGCAAGGATTTCCCGCGGATGACAATGGGAATGTTAGTGGTCTGCAAAACGATATCCAGCTTCAAACGAGCAACCTCCTGCCACGCTCAACCACACGGGTGGAATCATTACTTAATCTGGATTCTTCTGAGGAGGTATTGCAAAGCACCGGAACCAACTTCAGCACCGAGGGCAACGCCATTAGTGTTGCGCGCGCCGGTTTGGAGGACAGTACCAGCACCAACCTGCCGACGGGAAATTTTGGCCTGCCACTGGCCACTGATTTCAGCACCGGTAATATCGGATTCAATGTCGAGTTGACCGGGAGTAGCGGCAATAACGGTACGGTGAGTGTGTTGTTAAATACGGCGTCTGGCGTACCTGCGACGATTAATAATTTTAATGATCTGCGCACTCTCGCCGGTGTGATAAATGCGCAAATTTTCCAGCCCACCGCGCCACAGACAGCTATTGACGTTATCGCAACGGCGGTGGACGCGGGGGGTGGCAACTATCGATTGGAATTTGCCAGTCTTCAGGAAGGTGAAGGTTCGCAAATTCGTGTTCTGAATGGCACCGCATCTGCCGCTAACCTCCAGCTGCCAACTGCGCCGGCAACTGCCACCTCCACGCCGGGTATTGCTGCGGTGAATAACGGTTATCCGCAACAGTCTATTGATATTATCGGCCCCAATGGCGATGTCGTGACCTATACATCAGACGCCGGTGCCTCGGCTGCTGCAGTCGGTTCTGAATTAAACGCGCTGGCGGGCGTTACGGCCACTGCTACTACAAACCTGCGATTTGTCTCTGGCAACTACAACAATGCCAACGGCAATCTGCAGGTGACCTTGAATGGAGTGACATTAGCTGCCACGACATTGGCTGGTCTTGGTGACGCCATTAATAATTTTAGCTCATCCACTTTGCCGGGTATTTCAGCGGAGCTTGACGCTGCCACCGGAGATCTCGTAGTCACATCATCGGTTGGCGACGATTTGCGCGTAAGCATTAGCAGTACCGATGACGGCGACAGCCTGGAAATTTTAGGTAACCCTAATGCTCCGGCGGAAATTCTCGAAGTCGATAATGACAATACTTTGAATATCGCTAACGCATCTGCGGCCGCTGGCAATGCCGTAGTAGTTGGGGGAACTTTGGATATAGTGCTTGCTGAAGGTTATTCAGCTGCCAATGCTGCGCCGCCGTCCATAGGACTTTTCGGGCCGTTGACAGATGCCGCTTTCACTGAAGTCGTGATTAACGAATTTGATCCGACCGATCAAAGTACCTATAACCATGCGACATCAATGAAGATTTACGACAGCCTGGGAAATGATCACGTGTTGACCCAGTATTTTGTGCGACAGGAATACGATGTCAATGATCCGACTACATTTCCCAATCATTGGGTAATGTACGTGCAGATCGACGGACAAGATGTTGGCGATCCAGACACTACTTTGCCTCCGCCGCAAAATACCCTGCCGACCCGTGCCGGATTTGATATGCGTTTTAATGCGGACGGTTCATTGAACGAGGTTTTTTCTGATCAAGTGCTGATTTCCAACTGGACACCATTGGATGCAAACGGCAATCCGAACGGTGCGCTCGGCCCGCAAAATGTTCTCGCGGGTGGCTCAACCGCTATTCCTGATCCACCGGTAAGCTCAAACTTTGTTATTGAACTTGCAGGGACCACGCAGTCCAGCGGCGTTTTTTCTGTCAATGATTCAGACCAGAATGGTTTCGCTACAGGTCGTCTGTCTGGTTTGAATATAGATGAAAGCGGAATTATCTTCGCTCGCTTCACCAATGGTGAATCTCAGGTTTTAGGGCAGGTGATTCTCGCTGATTTCGCTAACAACCAAGGACTGCAACCGGTAGGTGATTCCATGTGGGCGGAAAATTTTGAATCCGGCCCGCCGAATATAGGAACGCCTGGCAGCGCAGCACTTGGCGCCATTCAGGCCGGTGCGTTAGAGGAATCCAATGTGGATTTGTCGGAGGAATTGGTTCGCCTGATCATCGCGCAACGCAACTTCCAGGCGAGTGCCAAAACAATTGAAACCGCAAACCAGGTAACGCAGACAGTAATTAACCTCCGTTAATTCTTTAGGCTAGGACCTCGCCCTTAAAATCTCCCTTCCTGGTAAGGGAGGATTGGGGTGGGGTCTGCGGCATTTAAATATGCAAATCTGCAATTCCGCCCCACGGCCTGTTTGACGCCATTGCTAGCCGCGCTCCCTACCTCCAGGGGAGAAATTTGCTGGCCCCGCTTTCTCACTCCGCATTTTCTCCTTAAGCCAAAACCGTAACTGGCACTCCCCTTGCAATTCACCTTCTAAGACTGATTCCAGTCACATTTTTTTGACGCTATTTCTGCAGGTGTACGATGGATAAAGCGCTCTATATCGCGATGACGGGAGCCAAGCACAACATGCTGGCGCAAACTCAACATGCGAACAATTTGGCCAACGTCAATACTCAGGCGTTCAAAGCGGATTTTGCGCAAGCGCGCGCCATGCCGGTGTATTACGGGGATGGATTGCCGACGCGGGCGTATGCGTTGAACGAGAGGCCGGCTACGGATTTTACATTTGGTAGCCTGCAGGAAACCGGGCGCGATTTGGATGTGGCTATTGATGGNNNGGTTTGCCGGTAATCGGCAATGGCGGACCGATTGCCATTCCCACCGCAGAAAAAATCGAAATTGGTATTGATGGCAGCATTACGGTGGTGCCGCAGGGCCAGGGACCAGAAGCGCCTGTTTTAGTGGATCGAATTCGTCTGGTAAATCCCGGCGCGGAGCCGATGACCAAAGGCGAAGATGGACTGTTCCGACCGCTGGATTTTCAAGATGTGCTCCCGCCGGACGGCAACGTCCATTTGGTTTCTGGATTTCTTGAAAACAGCAACGTTAATTCGGTTCACGAGTTGACGAGCATGTTGTCACTGGCAAGACAGTATGAGTTGCAG
The DNA here is from genome assembly GCA_002432095.1 of Marinagarivorans sp. UBA5868. Taxonomy (GTDB): domain Bacteria; phylum Pseudomonadota; class Gammaproteobacteria; order Pseudomonadales; family Cellvibrionaceae; genus UBA5868. The sequence goes on from DJFQ01000128.1 coordinate 13,306, forward strand.
GTGAAAGTTATGACATCCTCCAAAGAGATGTCGGAATCGTCCGCGCGTTTACTGCAGATGAACACCTGATCGTCGCGGCTTGTGATCGCGCTAGTCGTCTTTTTTTTAGCGTTTTGAATTTAGTTTTGCCGTTTTGAATTTGGCTTTACCGTTTTAAATGTGATCGTCCGAGGTTTATATGCACGCAGCACTTTATGTCAGCAAAACCGGTTTGTCCGCACAGGACACTCAACTTACTACCGTCGCCAATAATTTGGCCAACGTTGGCACCGTCGGCTTTAAGCGTGATCGCGCGGTTTTTGAAGACTTGCTGTACCAGATTCAGCGACAGCCCGGTGCGCAGTCCACTGAAGAAACACAATTGCCATCCGGGTTACAACTGGGAACCGGTGTACGAGTGGTGGGTACACAAAAACAATTTACCGAAGGCAGCCTGCAAATTACCGAAAATGCGTTGGATGTGGCGGTGGATGGCCGGGGCTTTCTCCAGATTCTGCAGCCAGACGGCACCATCGCNNCCGCAAGATGCGCAGACCGTCACCATTGGCACCGATGGCACTGTCAGCGCGGTGATTCCTGGCAATCCCCAGCCTCAGGAGCTGGGCAATATTCAGCTGGTCGATTTTGTGAATCCCGGCGGTTTGCAGGCAACTGGCGGTAATTTATTTCTGGAAACCGCTTCCAGCGGCAACCCCATTTTGGGTACCCCAGGGCAGGATGGTTTGGGTGAACTCCAGCAGGGTACTTTGGAAAATTCCAACGTGGATATAGTGGAAGAGATGGTGAATATGATTACCACTCAGCGCGCTTACGAAATGAATTCCAAAGTTGTTTCCACCGCCGATCAGATGTTGCAGTTTGTAACGCAGAATCTTTAATACGTGGTTGAACTCATGAAAATGCAGAGTGCTTTATGGTTTTTATCGGCGGCCGTTTTTTTGTCCGGCTGTGTTGTTAATGCGCCGGCAAAGCCCGACGATCCATATTACGCACCGGTGCTGGCGCCAACGCCGGCGGCAAGTGCGCAAACCAATGGGTCTTTGTATCAAGCCAATACCAGCCGTGAATTATTTGTAGACAACAAAGCGGGCAGGGTGGGGGATATTTTGACCGTTGTCCTCGAAGAAAATACGGTATCGCGAAAGTCCAGCAATGTTGATGTAAACAAAAACTCTGATATCTCCATTCCCGGCGGCGCCAGCGCGACGGTATTGGGAAATCCCGTCGGCTTCAAAGGGTTGAGCTTGGATACGAATTTGTCCGCGGAGCGCGAATTCAACGGCGAAGCAGACGCCGCGCAAAGTAATAATTTGATCGGTGACGTTACGGTTTCCGTCGTGGATGTGTGGCCGAACGGCACCATGGTTATTCGCGGGGAAAAATGGTTGACCCTGAACCGAGGGGACGAATATATCCGCGTGAGTGGTTTGGTCCGCCCAGATGATGTACGGCCCGATAATACTGTGTTGTCCACCAAAGTGGCCAATGCACGTATTACCTATGCCGGTACCGGTGCTTTAGCCGATGCACAGACAATGGGTTGGATGAGCCGGTTTTTTAACAGTGGTTATTGGCCCTTCTAAAGCGGCATTTGAGGTAAGAAAATGTTAAAGCACTGGTTGAGCTACTTGATGCTGGTCGTATTTGTCGGTTGGCAGGAAATGGCTTCCGCCGCGCGCCTTAAAGATATAGCGGCGGTAGAAGGTGTACGGAGTAACCAATTGATCGGCTATGGTCTGGTCGTCGGCCTTGATGGCACGGGTGACCANNGTGCGTTTTCAATTAAAAAATGTGGCGGCGGTTGCCATTCATGCGGAAATTCCTGCATTCGCCAAACCTGGGCAAACACTCGATATAACGGTTTCGTCCATTGCCAATGCCAAAAGTTTGCGCGGCGGCAGTTTATTGATGGCGCCTTTGCGCGGTGTGGATGGTCAGGTATATGCCTTAGCTCAAGGCAATTTAATTGTGGGTGGTTTTGGGGTGGAAGGTCGCGATGGCTCCAAAGTCACCGTCAATGTCCCCAGCGTCGGCCGTATTCCCAATGGCGCACTGGTGGAGCGCGCGGTGCCAACCAGTTTTGGTAACAATGGTCGCGTCGTATTTAATTTGCATACGGCGGATTTCACCACCGCGAAACGTGTAGCAAAAAGCATTAATCATTTATTGGGACCGGATGTGGCGAGTGCGATGGACGCAGTCTCTATTTCGGTTCAGGCACCACAAAACCCTGCGCATCGAGTCGACTTTTTATCATTGCTGGAAAACATCGAAGTCGAACCCGGTGAGGTTGCCGCTAAAGTGGTCATCAACTCCCGCACTGGAACCATCGTTGTCGGCCAGCATGTGCGGGTTGAACCTGTGGCCATTACCCACGGATCGCTAACGGTAACCGTGAACGAAAATGTGCAGGTGAGCCAGCCAAATGCCTTGGCCCAAGGGCAGACCGCGGTGGTGCCCAACAGTCAGGTGGGCGTGACTGAGGAAATGTCACCGATGTTTAAATTTAACCCCGGCCCGACCTTGGATGACATAGTGCGAGCGGTAAATGAAGTGGGCGCAGCCCCCGGCGACTTGATGGCGATTCTCGAAGCGTTGCGTCAGTCGGGCGCCCTGAAAGCCGAAATTATGGTGATCTGATGGACGCGCGCATTTCTCGTGCTGTTTTGCCAACCACTGACGTTTATACCGATGTGCAGGGGCTGCAAAACCTGAAAGCGGAAAGTAATCAGGATGTTGCGTTGAAGAAAATCGCGCAGCAGTTCGAATCCTTATTTCTGCACGAAATGCTCAAAACCATGCGCAAAGCCAACGAGTCATTTGAAGAGGGTAGCCTCTTCAACGGCAAGGACACGCAGTTTTTCCGCGATATGTATGACCAGCAGTTATCCCTCAGTCTCGCGCAAAAGGGTACAGGTCTGGCGCAAGTTATTTACGAACAGTTGAGCCGGCAATATGTGAAGGATCCCCAAGGTAATGCGGCTACGTCTACGCAAGCATTCCCGGTTCCCCAGCGCAAATCATCCCTTCCCATTCCGCATTTCTCCGCGAGTGCGAAGCTTGAGAGCCCCGCAGTTGAGCCTGTTGAATCCCTCGCATCTGCTAACGAAAAGAAAGCGCCTTTTAGCAGTGCCCGCGAATTTGTCGAGGCAGTGTTGCCCCATGCGCGAGCAGCGGCAAGTGCCCTCGGACTCAACCCACTTTTTCTCACCGCTCAGGCCGCTCTGGAAACCGGTTGGGGTAAATACGTCGTTCGCGATGGCGGGGGCGAAAGCACGCATAACTTTTTTAATATCAAAGCCGACCGCGCCTGGCAGGGGGAAAAGGCAGAAGTCAGCACGTTGGAATATCGTTCTGGTGTGCCAGTGCGCGAGCAGGCGCAGTTTCGCAAATACGGTGATATTGCCGAGAGTTTTGCGGACTATGTGCAATTTCTCCAGAACAACCCACGCTACCAGGACGCCCTTGCCGTTGCTGGTGATGATCGGGATTTCGCTTTCGGCCTACAAAATGCAGGGTACGCCACGGACCCCGCATATGCCGACAAAATTTTGGCGATAGTTCAGCGGTTGAGCGCCGAAACTTCTGTGTCCGGCGCATCCTTTTGATCAGGTAGTTTTCCATGGCCAATGATTTATTGGGCGTCAGCGTCACCGGTTTAAAAGTCAGTCAAACGGCTTTGCGTACGGTCGGCCATAACATTGCCAACGCCGGTACCGAAGGTTACAGCCGTCAACGTATTGACCCGGTGACCAACCCGGCGGTGTTGATGGGCCGGAATTACGTCGGCAGCGGCGCCAACGTCAATAGCGTCGAGCGCATCGTCAATGGTTTTGTAACCGAGCAAATGCGCGCGGATTCCGCCTTGTTTAACGACCTGGAAACCTATTTTAATCAGATCTCCCAACTCGATAATTTGTTATCCGATGAATCCACTGGTCTGGGCGCTGGGCTGAATTCCTTTTTCTCGGCGATGCAAAACGGCGCGGACGATCCCACTTCGATACCGGCACGCCAATTAATTATCAGTGAATCAGAAAATCTTGCCGATCGCTTCAACAGCATCCATGAGCGACTGCGCGTTATTGGTAATGGCGTGGAAAGCGGTATGGAAGTGGCGGTCAGCCAGATTAATGTGCTGGCAAAAAATATTGCGCAATTGAATCTTCAAATTGCCAACGCCATGGGCGCGACCAATCAGCAGCCGAACGATTTATTGGACCAGCGGGATCTTGCTGTAAAAGAGCTGTCTTCGCTCGTGTCTGTGCAGGTGTTCGACGAGGGCAACGGTCAGATCAATGTGAGCATTGGTACCGGGCAAACTCTGGTCATCGGTAAGCAGGCACGCCAGTTGGAACTCGCCAATGGCGCAGGCAACGTAGCGGATAAAGATGTGGTGTTTTTTGATGGTAAAACTCGCCAAGTCGTAACCGACGTGATCAACGGCGGCAAACTCGGCGGCTTGATCCGTTTTCGCGATGACACCATGACCTCGATTTACAATCAGTTGGGTCGGGTTGCTGTGGTAATGGCGGACACCTTTAATCAAGTTCATCAGCAAGGTGTGGATTTGGATGGTGAATTTGGTGGATTGTTTTTTTACGACATTAATGCTGAGGATTTGGCTCGCGGACGGGTGATCGGCAATGCGAATAATACCGCTCCGAATGATCGTCAGCTCGCGCTGTATATTGAAGACAGCGCATTGGTGACCAGCAGCGATTACGAAATATCCATGAGCAGCGGTGGATTTTTCCGCGTGACACGTCTGGAAGACGGCGCGGAAGTGGCAAATGGCTTGCTGAATGGGCAATTACCTCGCAGCATTACTTTCGATGGCATGGAGTTGGAGCTGCAACGCGGATCCTTTCAGCCCGGTGACAAGTTTTTAATTCAGCCGACCCGTTACGCAAGCCGTGATTTTCACACATCTGTTTCTGCACCGCGGGATATCGCATTCGCCAGTCCGTTAGTGACGGATGCGGCGCTTGGTAATCGCGGTTCAGGAACGATCAGCGCCGGAGAAATTCTCAGTCTGAAAGATGCAGACGGCAATGCATTGCCGCTGTTTGCCGATGCCGGCGCTATGTCGCCTCCATTGATTGTGGTGTTCAACACACCTTATTCCTACGATATTCTCGATAACAGCGATCCGGGAAATCCGGTGCATCTCAACCCACCTCTGCGTGATCAGCGTTATGTGCCGGGTGTGACACAAAATCTTTTCCCCGCGGTTCCTGGTAGCACACAGGTGTCGACCAATGGCGATATGGTCGGTTTGCCAGAAGGGCGCGCAGCGGTCACCCAGGCGGCATTATTGACAGCGGGTTCACCACCGGATTTTTCCCTAACCGATTTTAGCGGTTTGGCTGACCAGTTTTCTTTTGACGTTACCGTATCCGGTACGCCCGGTGGTGCAGACGATGGGGTATTTTCCGTCACTGTCAGCGGTTCCGCGCTGCAGGATGAACAGGCGCTGGTGACACATTTGAACGCGCAGCTGGCGACTTCGGATGTGGCCGCTTATATCGCCGATGACGGTAGCGTGGCATTTCGCTTGCGCTCACCGGGATACGGCAATTTAAGCCTGGATAACTACAGCGGCGGTGTACCGGGCCAAGCGAATAATCTATTGGGATTTGATATTGAAGGCTCCACTTATACGACCGTGGGCAACGCTGATGGTGTTGCGGGTTCTGGAAGCTTAACGAATGGATATCCGGCGGAAATGATCACTATTAGCCGCCCACCCGTGGTCCCAGGTGGCAAGCCGGTAGCCGTCAATTTATTTACCTCGCAAAATACCTCCGCGAAAGAATTGGCCAATCTGTTAAGCAGTCAACCCGGCGTGGAAGCCAACGCCTTTAATTATGTGGAAGTTTCGGATCTGCAGCTCACCGGCACTGCACCATTGCAGATTTCCCTAAATGGCGAAAATTTATTGGGGTACAGTGTTGATTCGGTTACGGGTGAGGCTGCGCTATCAAGTGCAGTTCCCAATCCCGCGACGGATCCAGATGGCTTCTACGATTATGTGGCGGCCCGCATCAATGAAAATCCCAATCTGAAAAAAATCGGTATTCACGCGGTGGCTGGCGAAGATGCGCTGACCGGCGCGCGCGAGTTGCGAATATACAGCAGTGAAGGTGACGATCTGCAAGTAAGTCTGACGGCGGTTGCGGGCGATACGCTGAATATCGGTGATGGTGATAGTAGTCCCTTGGTATTAACTGGCGCGGGCAACAGCGTCAGCTCGCAGATCCTGGTTGGTGGTCGGTTGGATGTTACTTTCGACGAAGGTATCACCATGTCTGGATTTCCGCCGGACAGCATGATTTTTGGCAATTCCCGCGCAGCGGACTTTGCCCAGGCGAATTATTTAGGCATTCAAGCGAGCATCAGCGGTACGCCGCAAGCAGGGGATCGTTTTACGTTGGATTTTAACCGCGATGCGGCGATGGACAGTCGAAACGCACTTAAGCTTGTGGACCTGCAACACGCCAAAGCCGCCTCCGGTGGCGGAGCAACTTTCAGCCAGATGTATGGTAGCCTGGTGGAAAGCGTAGGTATCGAAACCAGCTCCGCAAAAATTAATCGCAATGCTGCGGAACAAGTTTTGCAACAATCCGAAGAGCTCCGCAATTCCATTTCCGGGGTTAATTTGGACGAAGAAGCGGCAGATCTTATCCGCTTTGAGCAATTATTTTCCGCCAACGCCCAAGTGATTTCCGTTGCGCGGGATATTTTCGACCGTTTGATCAGCTCGTTCTGATCCGGTGTTGTGAGGCAGGTTCATGAGAATTTCGTCGCTGCAGATTTTTAATATCGCCAACAAAAGCATGGCGGACGCCAACCGCGAGATCATTAAAACCCAGGAGCAAATGTCCACCGGGGTTCGCGTATTGACGCCGGCGGATGATCCGGTGGCCTCCACAAAAATTTTGCAATTGACCGACGAGCTGGCGTCGATTGATCAGTATCTGAAAAATATTGATATTGCTGACAGCAACCTTGCCTTGGAAGATTCCATTCTCAGCAATGTGGTTGACGTGGTTCAACGCATGCAAGTGTTAGCCACTGCAGCGGGTAATACCGCAACTTTGACGCCGAACGAATACAAAGGCATGGCGGCGGAGGTATCGTCCCGAATGGACGAACTGCTGAATTTAATGAATACCCGCAACGCCAACGGCGACTTTATTTTTGGTGGCTACAAAAGCGCGAGCCACCCGTTTGTGGGTGATGCGTTTAGTGGTTTTGGTTACCAGGGTGATGATGGTCAGCAATTTATTAAAATTGCCCATAACTCCAAAGTTGCGGCGACAGACTCCGGTAAAAGCATTTTTGTGGATGTGAAAAGTGCGAGCAAAACCATTGAAACCTCCGCCAGTCCGAACAACACCGCCAATCCTCCAGCGAAAATCAATGTTGGCCAGGTGATTGATCAGCAAGCCTATGACGAGTTTTATCCAGAAGATATCGTGATTACCTTTAACGCGGAATCCGCGTTAAGTCCTCCGGGGAAAAACTTTACCGCTACCGAACGCTCCACGGGTCGGGTGATCGCAGCCAATCAAGCTTATGTGTCTGGCGAAGATATTCGCCTGAAGGGGTTGAGCTTTCGGATTATGGGCAGCCCAGCCTCTGGCGCACCCGCCGTCCCCGCGGCTCAATTATTCGGTACCGACGCGCTCCCCGCTTTTCCTGCGGATTTTACGCCACCGGCCAATCAAAGTTTTACGCTTACCGTTGGCGGTCGTACCGAACGTTTAGTTCTGGATGGCCCGATCAACAATCTCAACGATCTGGTCGCCAACCTTTCCAGCACCGCTAACGGCAATGCGGCGCGGCTTACTAATCTCGGTGTCAGCGTGGATGCTCAGGGATTTCGTATGCCGCTCGGCGTGAACATTACCATTGCGAACGGCTCGCCAGCAATTGACGCTGTATTAGGACTCAATACCACCGCCGGTAGCTCTTCCACTAACGGTGTACAAGCAAAAGCCGGCGACCGTTTTTTTATCGACTCATCGGAAAAACAAGGAATTCTGAATACGCTGGCGCGTTTTAAAGACGTAATGGAAAACTATGATGGCAGCGCTGAAGGCAAAGACGCGCTTTCCGCTGTGGTCGCTGCAACTCTCAGCAATCTCTCTAATGGGATTAATAGTGTTAGCGATGTGCAAGCAAAAATCGGCGCCCGCCAAAATACAGCGGAAAGCAACCGCGAATTGCATTTGGATATCCAGCTGCATAGCAAAAAACTGATGAAAGATCTGCGCGAGGTGGATATCGCCGAGGCAGCCTCCCGGCTTTCTCAACAAACGCTGATCCTGCAAGCCGCGCAACAATCATTTATTCGTGTCAGCCAATTGAGCTTGTTTGATCGGTTGTAATAGTCGATTATTCATTGTTCTTTTTGTTTTGGCCTATTCACAATTTTCGCCGCGCCGGAAATTCTCAACCCTCCGCTCATTCGCGGCGCTCGCCATTCTCACCTCTTGTATTTCCCTTTCTTCGGACGTTTCCGACTCTTCGATAATTCCCTCCCTCCTGTCATTCCCCTTTTTGTGGAAATCACGGCAGTAAAGCTACCTATGCCGCGCAAGCGGCAATAAATTGTCTCTCCACCCTGCAATCCGTTGCCGCATCGTGTTCCTGCATCACAAAAACAGCAAAAAAGCGGCAAAAAATATGGGTTTTTGTGCTTGGCACACCGGTTGCAATATCTCTCCCAGTCAAAGCTCGAACGCCAATTTTCCGTGGCTTAATCGAGCTAAAAGAAATTCCGACAGATCTTCGCGCGATGTTTGGCGCAGTTGCTCAAGTAGCGAATGACTGGTCCGGTTGTACTTTAGGTAACAGGAGATGAGCTATGCCTCTAATCATTAATACCAACGTCTCGTCATTAAATGCACAGCGACAGTTGGTGACTTCCGGTAACGAGTTGGCGACGGCAATGGAGCGTCTGTCTTCCGGCAAGCGCATCAATACCGCTGCCGATGATGCTGCGGGCTTGGCCATTTCCAACCGTATGACCTCGCAAATTCGCGGTCTTAATCAGGCGGTGCGCAATGCGAACGATGGTATTTCCTTAATTCAGACCGCCGAAGGCGCGCTGGATGAATCCACCAATATTCTGCAGCGTATGCGCGAACTGGCGATCCAGTCCGCCAACGGCATTTACGACGACGCCAACCGCGCAACTCTGGATGCGGAAGTTCAGCAATTAATTCAAGAGCTAGACCGTATCGCCAAAACCACCACATTTAATGGACAGCCTTTGTTGGATGGCAGCATGGGCGATGTGGATTTACAGGTTGGTTCTCAGGCGAATCAAACCATCCGCATTGATATTCAGGCGATGGATTCCAAGACGCTGGGTATGGGATCTGTTTCGGTGGATATGTTGGGGGCTGCGGTAACAGGCACTTTGACTGATCCTGTTAATGGTTTGATCTTGAACGACACCGATATATTGATTAATGGACAAACGATTGGTGAGTTCGACGGTACCGACGGCGACACTTTTCAAACACTGATCGACAACATCAATGAAAATGTTCGCGGTGTGGAAGCGTCCGGCTATACGTCATTGCAATCTACTGCCGTCGGTGACGGTGTTTTGGAAAATGGCAATAAATTACGCATTACAGTTGCTGCAGCCGATGGAAGCGGTAACACAGTATTCAATATCACCGACACCAAGAGCATGAAGGAGTTGGTGGAAAAAATTAACACGGTGACCGGCGGAATTATCAGCGCGGATACGGATGATAATGGACGTTTAAGTGTTTCGAATAATACTGGTGCGACAATTACCGTCGACGCATTAAACGACGCCAATTTGGACACAGACGCCGACGCTGCGCAGCTGGTTGCTCGTGCCACTGGATTTAATGTATTTGATGCTACTGGTCCAACCAGCATTGATGATGCGGCCCACGGACAAATTATTCTGACCTCAGAACACGGAGACCCTATTACTGTTTCATTGGGGTCGACGGGTGATATAGAAAAATTACACCAACTTGGCTTTAGGGAAAGCACCGATCCTGGAGTCGTCACGGGAGTAGGAATAGATTCTGCAAGTGCAGCAGCCCAATGGAATGTTGGTGATCTAACGATAAATGGTACGGTTATTGATAATGCCAATACCGATAGTCTTCAAGGTAAAGTCGATGCGATCAATCGCCAGAGCTCTGACACCGGTGTGGTGGCAACGGCGTATTCCAGTGTATCCATTCGAAATATCGATATGTCGCTCTGGGACAACGCGGTTGCAAGTATCGTTATAAATGGAGCTGAGGTTGATTTGGGTAACCCTGCTCTTCCGGTCACGCCGTCAATGTCTGATTTGGTTGATGCCTTTAACGCAAAAACTGACGTAACCGGAGTTTCCGCATATTTGCTCGGTGATCGAGTGGTTTTGCAATCGGATCAGGGTGCGATTAATGTCGCTCCAACTGGTGCAGCGAATGATGTTTTTACTACTGCACTAGATACAACAGACTTTATTCACTACATCGGTGCGGACGTCAACGCCGACGATCTTCCCGACTCTGTAACAACAACAATGCCCGCCGGTGGTGCGGTTAGCGTCCCCGCCGGCCTAAAACTCACTAGCACCACTGGCCAACCCATAAGCATTGACCTTGGCCCTAATGCCGACCCAGCGACCCTGGGCTTGCTGGAAGCCAACTCCACAGCACAAGGCCGTTTCGGCACTGCAATAGCCAGTGTGAGCATTGATACAGCAGCGAACGCCCAAAAAGCCATTGGTGTTATTGATAATGCATTGGAATCCATTAACGACATACGCTCACAACTGGGTGCGGCGAACAACCGTCTGGATTTCACCATTAACAATTTAATGTCGGTAACAGAAAATACTGCGGCGGCACGCTCGCGTATTTTGGATGCGGATTTCGCCGCGGAAACCGCCGCCCTCAGCCGTTCGCAAGTATTGCAACAGGCCTCCCAGGCCATGCTCGCCCAAGCCAACGCGGCGTCGCAGCAGGTGTTGCAGTTGTTGCAGGGTTAATCTAGCCCCTCCCGATATAGGCCGCCTGCGCATTCATTGCGCCGGCGGCTTTTTTTATTCGCTTTTTCAATGTTCTCGAAATTCTTGCTTCTCATTCTTTATAACGAGAGCCCAATATTCGTGTGTTGAAAAAAATAGTGAAAAAGTACTAAAGAAACCTCGCCCTGGGTCGAAAAGCAGTGCAGAAGCGCTCTTTGAGCTTCGCCTGCAGGCTACTTGAAACGGCTTGCAAGCAATCTGACAGTAACTTAGTTAGGAGGCTTACATGCCACTTTATATTAATACCAACGTGTCCTCGCTTAATGCCCAGCGCCAATTGATGAGTTCTGGTCAGGAGCTGGACAAAGCCATGACACGTTTGTCATCCGGTATGCGCATCAACTCCGCTGCCGATGATGCCGCCGGTCTGGCCATTTCTAACCGTCAAACCTCGCAGATCCGCGGTCTCGACCAAGCTGTGCGTAACGCCAACGACGGTATTTCCATGATTCAAACCGCAGAAGGTGCTCTCTCCGAAAGTACTAACATTCTGCAGCGTATGCGCGAACTGGCCGTCCAGTCTGCGAACGGTATCTACGGCGACAACGACCGCGCCACCTTGGACGCGGAAGTTCAGCAGCTGGTTTCCGAGCTGGACCGTATCGCCAAATCCACCACCTTTAACGGTCGTACTATTCTCGACGGCTCCATGGGTAAAGTGGATCTGCAAGT
>DJFQ01000051.1:0-3318 GCA_002432095.1 Marinagarivorans sp. UBA5868
GATTGCGCGAGGAATTCGGTTAACTGAGAATCTTTGATCCGAAAAAAATCCACATCAATAGCGGCGATATTCACAGTTACTACCGGAAGTCCCGACGCATAACCCAGCGGTAAAACGGTGCCTTTGCTATCGAAGTTGACCGATGGCTGCAGTGGGCGCGTTTCAATGGTCGCGGATTTGGCCTCGGTCAAAACCGTGCCGTTCATGCCGCGCAATCCGGGATTCACCGCAATCTGGTATTGCACCTGTGGCTCAATGTTCATAAACCAGACCTGTTTAGGGTCGTCGCCGATCACCCACCCGCCTTCCACCTTGCCCTCCTGCGGACGCTGGATTTGAAAGTAGGGCTGAATATCCTGTCCCGGGTCCACCTCCGTTGCCAGCGTTACCGCAATACCGTTTTTGCCATCTCGGTTGCGCTCGCCGATATCGAGTACCGTCATCGCTAACGTATTCGGCTCACTCGACGCGACCGCTTTAGGAGGAGTCGCTTCGCTAGTGACAGCGGGCGGCGCTTCGGCGGCTTTCTCACCGCAGCCGAACAAACCGAAAAGCAACGTACAGATCAACAACAAGGAACGGGCGGCCATGCAAGGTCCTCAGAAAATTTTGGGTGACTAAAGAATAGGGTGGAATTGGGGCAATAAGGGGGAAAAATTGTGGCGAATTATGGCACGGAGCCGCTGCTTAAGAGTAAGAGTTTCTTACTTTAAGCAGCATGGGTAATCAAACGTTAAACATCCATATTTTTGCGAGGTTTTGATCGACCCTTGGAAGGTTGACCTCGTCGAGTTGAGTGAGGCCGTTGGAGAGTGTATCGGTTAGGCCGTTGAGGAGGTTTTTTTCGAGGAAGAGCCGCAGCTGACGTTTGAGTTTGTCGATGTGATAAATAATTTCTTGCATCATCAAATAGGCTTCTTCGACTTCCCGATAAGCGTGAACAAGTTTATGAGCTTGGATCTGGTCGAGCCAGCGAATGTAGGCGTTGTTGATGATGCCGGATTGAGCAATGGACATAGTGATATGGATAACGGCATTTTGCAGGCTGGAGAGTTTTGGGTCGTCATGGCGGAACCCTATGGCGTTGGCAATATCTGCAGAAATATCAACACATTTTGCAATGTAGGCATTCCGCTCCTTTACCGTCGCGATCACATCATCAGCGAGATCCGGAGGAATGCCGTGCTGGCCTTCGTCCGGTAATTCCCGCAGCAGAAGAATCAAATATTTTGTCGCGAGTCCAAAACGGCTGTGTTGATTCATTTGCACGATGGGAATCAACTGACGCATCGAGCGGTTGTGGGGTTTGAAGTGTTTGTTGTAAATCGCATTTACACTGTCTAACAGATTTAACAACTGCCCTTCGTGACCGAGCATAGAGCCCAAGCGTCCGCGTGGATAACCAGTGCCATCCAGATTTTCATGGTGTTCAAGGATGGCTTTGCCTACGGTGCTGCTGATGTTTGGCGTTTCTTTAACAATGTTGAAACCGATGATTGGGTGGGATTGAATCTGCTTCCACTCATCCAGAGTAAGTGCGCCGGGTTTATCAAGAATTGCGCCGTTAATGTGAACCATGCCGATATCGTGGCAAAGCGCCGCAAAAAAAAAGTCGCGGGTATCGAGCATATTGGTCGGCAGCTGTTTGATCAGAATGGTGCCCAACCACGCGCAAAACATTGCCTGCTCAAAAACGTTTGGCATCAAGAGCGATAACACGGTCAGCTTCTGTCGCAGAAGAGTGAATTGACAAAAATCCTCGCACAGCTTTTTCAGTTCTGTTTTGTCGGTGAACCGTTCGGCAATAAAAGCGGTACTGGGATTGCTGTTGAGATAAACCGAAAAACATTCCAACAAAGTGGCAGAGTCGAATTCGTTTTCGATAACGACAGAATGTTCCAAAGGCTTGAGCAGCTTGAAACGGGTGATCTTATCCACCATTTGTGGATTGATGCGGGAGCCCTTTTTAACCAGGATCTGCCCCTGCGCGTTGCAAATATCATCCGTGGCAACAACGTCCTGCACTTCGTTGACTTTGGCTAAATGGGCTGCATAGGCATCCATAAAAAGCGCGTCCTCACAACTTTTCGCGGTAAAAACTGCCGTCTCTTATTCCGGTAAGAAACAGATAACGTGTTCCAACAACCACTAGGAGTATAGCCAGCTTGGCTGCGTATGCGAATTTAGGCGCCGCGCCGGTTATTCAATGAGGAAATATGTGACGCAGTTTGCTATGACAGACGGGTCGGCTCAGGTGATGTAAATGGCTCTAATGTCATTGATATTGGTGCGGGTGGGACCGGTTATGAATAGGTCGTTGAGCTTGGCGAAAAAGTGATAGCTGTCGTTGTCGCCTAAAAGTTTGGAGGCGTCCATTCCCAGCAAGCGGGCGCGTTCCAATGAATCTGGACTCAGTAGCGCGCCGGCGTTGTCTTCGGATCCATCAATGCCATCGCTGTCCGCCGCCAGCGCATATATGCCGCTGCGCCCTTTCAATGCCAGGCATAAACTCAGCAAAAACTCGGTGTTGCGCCCGCCTTTGCCAGTGCCGCGCATCGTAACGGAAGTTTCTCCCCCGGAGAGCAGTACGCACGGGGGGTGGGCGGGGACGCCATCCTCCTGGATGGATTTGGCGATACCTGCCATGACTTTAGCTACTTCTCGGGATTCTCCTTCGATCTGATCGCCAAGAATGATAGGGGTGATGCCGCAGCTTTGGGCGAACGTTGCAGCGGTTTGAAGTGCTTGTGCGGGTGTGGCAATCAAATGGAACGGGTGAGTGCGCAGACTGCCGGGTTTAGGTGTCTCGGATGTTGGATTTTCCAACCACTGCCGAGCCGCTTTGGATAGTTGAATACGATGACGATTGAGTATTGCAAGGGCCTGCGCGGAGGTGGTGGGATCGGCGACGGTGGGACCGGAGGCAATGACGGCTGGATCATTCCCGGGCACATCGGAAATAGCATAGGTAGTCACCAGAGCCGGTTCACATAAGGCCGCCAATCGACCGCCTTTCAAGGCGGACAAATGTTTGCGCACGCAGTTGATGTCTTCAATGGCAGCGCCGCTGCGCAGCAGCGCCGCGTTGATTTGCCGTTTCTCTTCAAGATCAATAGCCACTGCGGGACGTACCAGCAACGATGAGCCGCCTCCAGAGGCAAGAAAAAAGATCTGCTCATCCGGCCTGCGAGTGCGCAATAGATTGCACAGGTCTTCGGCAGCCTGCCTACCGGTGTGATCGGGCAGTGGATGGCCGGCTTCGACGATGCGGATACGGTGGCAAGGTTCACCATGCCCGTGACGGGTGATTACCAGGCC
>DJFQ01000051.1:3421-10360 GCA_002432095.1 Marinagarivorans sp. UBA5868
TGGATAGAAAGGTGACAGCACTATTCACGGAAGGGGCCCCGCAGTGAAAAAGCGCCATGATTCCGCGAAAGCACTTTGGGGGCAACTGGCCCGGCGGACAGCGTCGGTCGGGCGAAGTCAGATACGTCGGGCGAGCGACTATTGAGCTAGGCGGGTTTCACCGATAAAAAAGGGTTCACCAGGCGACCCAATAGGCCGGTGAGGCGTACTGGCGCTTCGCAAATAGAGAAACACAGGCAATCTTCATTTTGTGCCGCTGTGGGGCGGTGAACTTCGCCGGGTTGCCGCACCAGAAAATCGCCCGGGGTGTAAATTCCATCTCCATCGGAAAAGCTACCTTTGAGCACCACTGTAACTTCAAGGCCGCCGTGATCGTGCTGGGCCACTTTGCCCCCGGAACAGATGCGGTGAAAGGCGACTTCATACTTGTCCTGTCCCGCGGTCAGGCGGGCCATTTTCAAATTCGGACTCACCGTCTGCCAGCGTAGCGCTTTATCCTTGGGCAATAATTTGCGCACTACCTTGGGCAAATTGGTCAGCATTCGGTCTTTGCTGATACTCGGGTGTAGGGGCGGCTCGGTAGATTGAGCAACAAATTCCACGGCCGCTGTCTCACGCGCCTGGATTTGCGCCATCAGATTGGTAAACACATCCTGGCTTACCTGCTCTTGCGGACCTTGTGCGAGCAAACTTCCGCCAATGCTGTTGAGATGGGCAACGGTGTTGCGGCACTCGCTACAAAAATGCAGGTGAGTGGTGATGCCCAGGCACAGCGCCCAATCGAGAGTGCCGGCACAGTATTCGGTCAATAAATTGTGATCGGGATGATGCTTGATCATGTTCTACCTCTTGCCAAGACTGGCCTGAATCTTCTTCAACCCCATGCGCACCCGCGACTTCACGGTGCCCAGAGGAAGGCCGGTTTCTTCGGCTATTTCACTGTGCGATTTGCCCTGCATATAAACCTGCGTTAACGCCTGTTTTTGCTCGATGGGCAGAGTCGCGAACGATCTTTGGATCATTTCTTCATTACGCGCTTGTTGCAGTCGCACGAAAGGCTGGTGATCCAACTCTTCGTCCCAAATATCGTCCACTTCGACATCTGCGGAATTGACTTGATGGCGGCTGTTGCGCCGTATCATGTCGATGCGGCAGTTGCGCATCACCGTAAAAATCCATGTGCTGGCGGCCGCTTTGCTCGCGTCGTAAGAGGGCGCCTTGGTCCATACTTTAAACATCACCTCTTGCACCAGCTCATCAGCAGCCTCGCCGGGCAAGCTACTACTGGGATTGGCAAGACAGAAGCCTTTAATCAGCGGCGCAAAATGGCCAAACAGGCGGGCGAATGCTTGTTGACTACGCTCTTGTCCCACCTGCATCAAAAGGCGGCTCCAGGTGTCGTCCCGGACGCCCCCCGGGGATTCATCGCCTTTCATATGATTCATAAGTGTCTGCGTCATAAAACGGTTCTCGATTCTACGCGCAAACCTGCAGCATTGCTGTTGGTGTTGCTGTTGGCATGATCCTACCCCGGTGAGGGAATTTGAATTCTTGGGGCCTTATACGGAGCACAAGTGATGGTGGATCATTAGGTTGTTTCATCTGTTCCGTCTGATGCGCCGTATAGGTCTGTACTGTTCGTTAAACTTGGCGCCTCCTTGGGCGGGTCTGGTGAATTCGGTTATGAATCTTCTGCAGCAATTTGAGCAGTTTTATAGTGACTTCAAAACGGCGGATCTCGCCGGGTTGGAGAATCTGTATGTCCCGGCGGTTAGGTTTCGCGATCCGGTTCGGGAGGTGGTTGGTACGACACAACTGAGGCGATATTTCTCAGCATCGCGCAAGACCGTTGAGGAGTGCCGCTTTGAATTCCGCGATCGCTTGAATGATGAACGTCAGTGTTTTTATGAATGGCGCATGCACTATCGGCATCCCCGGTTGGCCGGTGGACAGTTATTAACGCTGCGCGGTATGAGTCATCTCCAATTCTCCGACGGCGGAATCGTCGCACATGAGGATATTTACGATATGGGCGCTATGGTTTACGAGCATGTGCCGGTTTTACGCACTGGCGTGCGCTTGTTGAAGCAACGCTTGCAGGAGGAGTGAGCTGTGGTTGAGATAAAGGATCGCTGCATTTGGATTACTGGCGCGAGTTCGGGCATCGGCAAAGCCTTGGCACAGCATTTATGTTCCCAGGGCAATTTTGTGATCGTCAGTGGTCGCGATCACCACAGTTTGCAGCAAATGGTATTGGCGGCTTCTGGACGAATGTGTGCGTTGCCCATGGATTTGTCCGTCCCAGACGATGAACTCGGTCCCTACGCGGGACGTTTACAAGAGCTGACGGATTATCTCGATATGGTGATTTGCTGCGCTGGCGTCTGCGAATATGAAGATAAATTGACATTCGACCCGGCGATGTATCGTCGGGTATTTGAGGTCAATTTCCTTGGGGTTATTAAAAGCCTTCATTTGGCCATGCCTTTGTTGAAAAAAAGCACACGCGAACCGCGAGTGGTGGCGGTGGGCAGTTTGTCTAGCGCCGTGCCGTTCCCACGGGCAGAAGCTTACGGCGCGTCAAAAGCGGCTCTGGAATACTTTATGAAATCGCTGCAAACCGATTCGGTAAAAATACCGCTGCGGGCAACGCTGGTGAGGCCGGGATTTGTCGCTACTGCGATGACCAGTAAAAACGATTTCTCCATGCCGTTCCTTATGAGCCCGGATGAGGCCGCTAAAATTATTGTGGAGGGAATTTCCCAGGGTAGGGCGCAAATCGACTTCCCCCGTCGATTGAGTTGGCCACTGCGTTTTTTCGGCGTATTTTTTGGGTTGTGGCGTCGGTGGGTTGCGCCGAAGGTGACACGCATTACTCCTGACGTCTGGGTAAAAACGCTCTAAACAGGATTATGAATGAAAATCGCGATTATCGGCTCCGGAATTTCCGGTCTTACCGCCGCTTATTTATTACAACGTAAATACTCAGTCACTTTATTCGAAAGTAGCAACATTATCGGTGGACATACGGCGACCAAAGAGGTGAAAACCAGCCATGGCACTTATGCAGTAGATACCGGCTTTATCGTCTTCAATGACTGGACTTATCCGAACTTTATCAAACTGCTTAATCAGCTGAATGTGCCTTCGCAGCCGGCATCAATGGGTTTTAGCGCATTCTATGCGGACGGGCGTTTCGAATATTCCGGCGACAACCTCAATACCTTGTTTTCTGATCGCCGCACGCTGCTGTCCCCCGCGCATTGGCGAATGCTGACCGATATTGTGCGTTTTAACAAAGAATCGGTGCGCGATTGGCAAGACGACAAAATCCCCTCGGCAATGACGCTTGGAGAATATCTAACCCAGAACGGTTATTCGGAAGCATTTGTACAGCGCTATTTGATTCCCATGGGTTCTGCCATATGGTCGGCGAGCACCGCGGATATGGCGCAATTCCCGGTACAGTTTTTTATTAAGTTTTTTCACAATCATGGATTGCTGAGTGTTAATCATCGACCGACCTGGAGAGTAATTAAAGGCGGATCAAAAACTTATCTCGAACCGCTAAGTCGATCTTTTGCTGGCAATATTCGTGTCTCTGATCCAGTAAGCCAGGTGGTGCGCCATGCGTCCGGAGTGACGGTAAAATCCGCGTCCGGTATTTGGGAGTTCGATCAGGTGATCTTTGCCTGCCATTCGGACCAAGCACTAAATGTATTAGGCGATGCTTCTGCGGAAGAACACAAAGTGCTCGGTGCCATTGGTTACCGGGAGAATGATGTTGTACTGCACACGGATGAAACCCTACTGCCCAAACGCCGGCGCACCTGGTCCAGCTGGAATTATTGTTTGAGCGATGTCCCTGATCAACTGCCGATACTGACTTACAACATGAATATTCTCCAAGGAATATCAAGTCCTGATACTTTTTGTGTCACGCTCAATGCCACCCACGCGATAGCGCCAGACAAGATCATCGGACGTTATCAGTACGCTCATCCGGTATTTACGCTGGATGCAATGGCTGCGCAAAAATCCTGGGAATTAATTAACGGATCCAATAAAACCTGGTTTTGCGGTGCCTATTGGTTTAATGGTTTCCATGAGGACGGCGTGAATAGCGCAGTCCGTGTCGCCGCAGCGCTGGGTGTGGGGTTTCCGTGAATAACCTTGCCAGTGGTTTGTATACCGGGTGGGTTCGTCATCGTCGATATACACCGGCGCTTAATGAATTTCGTTACAAAGTATTTATGGTGTATCTGGATTTGGATGAGTTGGCGCAGGTTCAGGCACTCAGTCGTTGGTGGTCCAATCGCTGGTACGGGTTGGCGAAATTTCGCCGAGCAGATTTTCACGGCGATCCCGCTGTCCCGCTGGATGAAGCGGTGAGAAATACGGTTTTTCAGCTCACTGGAACCCGTCCCGAAGGCCCAATTCGCATGCTCGCCAACTGGCGCTATTTCGGCTACAACATGAATCCGCTCTGTACTTATTATTGTTTTGACGCCGATGGCAAAACATTGCGGACAATTCTCGCTGAAGTAACCAATACCCCTTGGGGCGAATCCCACGCGTATGCTTTGCAATGCGTTCCAGGCATGCCCAAGCATGCGTTTTCGTTCCGCAAAATGTTTCATGTGTCGCCATTTAATGAGCTGGCCATGCGCTATCAGTGGCATTCCACGTCGCCGGGTGATTCGCTGCTGATCCATCTCGAAAATTGGAGGGAGCGAACCACTGCCGGCGAAGAATGTGTGATGGACGCCACTGTATCCCTGGAGCGTCAATCCTTGTCTCGTCGTAGTATGCGTAACGCGCTCATCCGTTACCCATTCATGACCGTAAAAGTTGTCAGTGCAATTTACTGGCAGGCATTAAAGCTTTGGCTGAAAAAAGTGCCTTTTGTCAGTCACCCGCGCAATCGCCCGCAGCATCAGTTGATTGAAGCAAATCCGAGGGGAGTATCCGATGAAGTCGGTTAGTGTCGTTGATAAACATAAAAATAAATCTTCGGGAAATATCCTGGACGTGATGGCGCGCCGTCTGGTGCTTGGCATGCTGGGTAAAATTCAGATTGGACATTTATCGGTTGAAGAGGAGGGACAGGTTTACAGCTTTGGCGAACCCCGCGAGGCCGCTGAGGTTGTAGCCCATATTTATGTCACGCACCCCAGCGTTTATCGCTACGTGCTGACGAACGGCACTATAGGGTCGGGCGAGGCTTATATGCTGAAGGCATGGTGGTCGCCGGATTTGGTCCAGGTAATTCGTCTGATGGTGCTGAATATGCAATTAATTCAGACGTTCGACACCGGTTGGAGCTTTGTAAAAAATATTGTTAATCGCATTGGTCACCGGTTTCGCGCAAATGATAGAAAAGGGTCACGTCGCAATATCTCGGCACATTATGACCTTGGTAATCGATTTTTTGAGCTCTTTCTCGATTCCACAATGCTGTATTCGAGCGCAATTTTTGCCTCCGCTGACGCTAATCTAGAACAGGCATCATTAAATAAGTTACGCCACATTTGCGAGCGCCTTCAGTTGCAAATGTCTGATCATTTGCTGGAGATCGGCACTGGTTGGGGAGGCATGGCGATCTATGCCGCAAAACACTACGGCTGTCGTGTTACCACGGTGACCATTTCCAGAGAACAATATGAATATGCGCGTGAGTGGGTAAACCGCGAGGGTTTGCAAGCCCTGGTCGATGTTCGCTTACAGGACTACCGGGACATTTCTGGACACTTCGATAAATTAGTCTCGATTGAAATGATTGAGGCGGTGGGCCACCAGTATTACGCCAGTTATTTTTCCAAGTGCAGCTCATTGCTCAAACCGTCCGGAAAAATGTTGATACAGGCAATCACTATTGCGGATCAAAGGTACGAGCAGGAAAAAGACAATGTGGATTTTATTCAGCAGTATATTTTCCCCGGTGGCTGCCTGCCTTCGATTGCGGTGATTGCCGATAAAGTGGCGCGCCACACCGATCTGCAAATTGTCGGCCTTGAGGATATTACCTTTCATTACGCTCGAACCCTGGCGGAGTGGAAACGTCGTTTCTTCTTGCGCATCGACGATGTGCGTCAGCAGGGGTTTGATGATGTTTTTATTCGCATGTGGGATTTTTATCTCTGTTACTGCGAAGGGGGCTTTCGCGAAAGGGTAATCGGAACTTCACAAATTTTGTTTGCCAAGCCCCAGTGTCGCGAATTGCCCGCAGTGTAATAACACGATGAGAGGCCTCTCAGCCGGATCTGTGGCGCTCGTAGGAAATGCGCTGCTTTTTCAGGTTGCGTGGTTTATCAATGTGATGGATCTGGGATTGCTTCCGGTATTGATTACTGCATTAGCCATCAGCGTTCATTTGGTAGTCGTTCATCGCATGTTTGGGCGTGGCGCCAGTTTGCGGGAGTGTGGCTGGCTGCTGTTTGTCACTGTATTAGGCTTTTTTGTGGAACGCGGATTTTTAGGTTTTGATGTTCTGCAACACGAGTCGCAGACCAGAGCCTTATTTGGCATTCCCTATTGGTTGTTATTTTTATGGCTGGTTTTCGCCACAACCTTTCGCTTTAGCTTGGCTTTTTTGCGTGAACGAATCGCTTGGTCCGTCGTACTCGGTGCATGTGCGGCTTTGAGCTATCTCGGCGGAGCCGCTTTGAATGCTACCTCTCAGCTTGCTAACCCTATCTGGATTGCTCTTTTATGGATCGCGCTGGTATGGGCACTGGTGCTGCCGGTGCTGGTGGTGATCCACAAGAAGTACGTCACTTGATAAGTCATTTGATAGCTACATCACTTAAGAAGTGCATCCTTCAATAGATGCACCACTTGATAGATGCACCACTTGATAGATGCATCACTTGATAGATGCATGACTTGATATATGAACCACTCGGGAGATACACAGCGTGAGTAGGATGATTTTGTGGT
>DJFQ01000051.1:10373-15828 GCA_002432095.1 Marinagarivorans sp. UBA5868
GCTCTACTGCGAATTCCATGAGGGCGAGATTGGCGAGGAAAAAAACGCCGTCATCTACCGCGCTCCCACGGGGGAAATCATTGCCGAGAAAAATATCATCTGGGATCCCAGCCGGACCCAGCCAGATATTGATCAATTGGACGTGCGTACCGGTGAGCGCATTCAGGTTACCCGGGGCGCGCGGTGGTCACTAAGTTACCGCGAGAACCGGGACTCCAAGGTGGAGCAGGTGGACTTGGCGCTAAATGAGATTGACGTGGTGGATGCGGGTTTCGACCAAAAGGTGCGAGACCACTGGGATGACCTGGTTGCCGGTGGTCGCTTGCGGGTGATGTTCGCCGCCCCGGCGTTGCAACGTTCGGTACCCCTGCGTATTACCCTCCGGGATGCTCGTTATTGCGCGCACGCCGGTGAGCAAGACTGGTTCTGTTTTTGGGTGGAGGCAGACAACGCACTGGTGCGACTCTTCGTGGAGCCGCTGCGCCTTAGTTACGATCAACAGCGACGTCTGCGGGTATTTGCTGGGGTGGTCAATATTCGCGATGGAGAAGGGAAAAAGCAGTCGGCGATCATTCGCTATCGCTATGCCGAAGAGTAGTAAATGGGAAACTACAGACGTAATAAAGCGCTTCTGCACATTGCGCTATTGAGTCGCAATGTGCAGAAGCGCTTGAGTCCTGCCGTCCTTAGAAAACTGTGTTCCCGAGTCCCCGCAGCTCCTTTGCCGTCGGCGATTCCGTGCCTTTATTGCCATCCCAAGCTAATTTGTTTTGTCCCTTCCAATATTGTCCAACGCTTTCCGTAAGTGGGCTTGTCCATCAATTCCTGCTGATTCCCTTTGCCCTAAGCATCCTGGCCTTCCAGTCCTGTTCCATGATTCGCTCATCCTGAGCAGATGCAGTCCCGTTCCTTTGCATCCCGGCGGGATCTTCCTGATTCCCGCCGCCACTTACCTGTGTGAGCGCCCTTGTCCTGGGCCTCCTTGCCGGTGACGTCATCCTCCGTTGTCACCTTAGTCCTTTTGGCATCATGCCGTTTTCCTGTCGCCACTCCCTGGCGCTCTCGGGCTCTTCCATGTCCCTGCTGTATGTTGGCCATTTTCCAGGTTTGTCCCCGTCTGTAATAGTGGCGGAGCGCTGATTCGTTTGTAGGAAATTGACCATACGGGGTTGTGAGCCAAAAGCCGTTCTGCCGTCCGCGCATTGCCGGTACTGGGTCTGCTGGCTACAATCCCGCGGCTGCCGGTGCCCGGCAGTCCGGAATCCATGCATGCCGTATTCACGGCAGACCTGAGGAGGTTATATGTCTCGCGACCAGCTCGTGATCTTCGACACCACATTACGCGATGGCGAACAAAGCCCTGGCGCCTCCATGACTAAGGACGAAAAAGTCCGCATCGCCAAGATGCTGGAAAAAATGCGCGTGGACGTGATCGAAGCGGGTTTTGCCATTGCCAGTCAGGGGGATTTTGAAGCGGTGAAAGCCGTGGCAAATGCGGTTAAGGACTCCCGCGTCTGCAGTCTTGCCCGCGCCGTACCCGCCGACATCGATCGCGCAGCCGAGGCGTTAAAAGGTGCCGAGGCGCCACGCATTCATACTTTTATTGCTACGTCTCCTATTCATATGAAGTACAAGCTCAATATGCCGCCAGAACAAGTACTGGAGCAGGCGATAAAGGCCATTCAACGAGCGCGGCAATATACGGACGACGTGGAATTTTCCTTGGAAGATGGCAGTCGTTCGGAATTCGACTTCATGTGTCGTATCACCGAGGCGGCCATTGCCGCGGGCGCTCGCACGATCAATATCCCCGATACCGTGGGTTACGGCGAGCCGGGTGAATACGGTGCAATGTTTGGCCGTTTGATCAGCGCGGTGCCCAATTCTGACAAAGCCATCTTTTCCACCCATTGCCATAACGACCTCGGCCTCGGCGTGGCGAATTCGCTGGCAGCGGTAATGAACGGCGCTCGCCAAGTGGAATGTACGATTAACGGCCTTGGTGAGCGGGCGGGTAATGCGGCGCTGGAGGAAATTGTGATGGCGGTGCGCACGCGCAAGGATATTTTTCCTGTGGAAACCCGCATTGCAACCGAACACATTGTGGCGACTTCGCGCATGGTGGCCACCATTACCGGTTTCCCGGTCCAGCCCAATAAAGCCATCGTCGGGGTTAATGCCTTTGCACACGAATCCGGCATCCATCAGGACGGCGTGCTTAAGCATCGGGAGACCTACGAAATCATGCGTGCTGAAGATGTCGGCTGGAACGCCAATAAGATAGTTCTGGGCAAACACTCAGGTAGAGCGGCTGTGAAAGCGCGGTTTGAAGAACTCGGCATCATGTTTGAGTCGCCCCAGCAATTGGCTGACGTCTTCGAACGTTTCAAAGCACTGGCGGATAAAAAGCATGAAATTTTCGATGAAGATCTGCACGCGTTGGTCACCCAGGCTCACTACCCGGAGATTGAAGAGATTTACGAACTCGTCGACTTAGACGTGTGCAGCAAAACCGGTACCGTGCCTCAAGCCAAAGTGACGTTGAGAGTCAATCAGGACACCGTGACCGCGACGGCGGATGGCAGTGGTCCGGTGGATGCGACATATAAAGCGATCGAGGCTATCGCCAAGAGTCGCACCGATCTGTTGTTGTACTCGGTCAATGCCATCACTCAAGGAACGGATTCGCAAGGCGAGGTGACGGTGCGTCTTGAGCGCCGCGGCCAAATCGTTAATGGTGTTGGCTCGGACACCGATATAGTGGTCGCGTCGGCTCAGGCCTACCTGCATGCACTTAACCTACTGGAATACGGCAACCGGCGGTCGCATCCACAGCGCGGCGTCTAGCGGTTTGGCGGGAGTACATATGAACGAGCGGTTGCGTATGGAATACCTTGATGCGATGGGCATCACCATGTTTGTCCCCCGCCGGGTATTGCCCTGTGCGCGGGCATCGGTGGCGGCCATGGTGCCACTGGCGGTGCCGCAAGTGGCGGACGCGGAAGAGCCCCGGATACCAGAGTCGTTGCATCCTACGGCCGAGATAGAGCTCAAACAAGAAATCCCGGATAACCCAAGGCCGATCCAGACATCGGTCAACGACATCATGGAAACCTTTACGCGCCCGGCCAGGCCAGCAGAGGTAATGCCCCAGCCGGCCGTTGTAGCACCCACAGGAGCAGCGGAGCCTCCCGTGCAGTTTGCCCTGAGCATATGGCGGCCATCACCGGCGCTAATGATTCTCGACTCCCGCCATGCCGGGGGCGCTTTGCCGACCCACGCATTGCTGGACAATATCCTGCGAGCCAAGGGTTTGGCCTCACGACTCAGCAAACCGGATGTGCTGATTTGGCCGCCCGCCGGTATGGCGCCGATGCCGGGCTGGGATGCGGCGCGGGAAATGCTGCAGGCGTTCTTGCAAGCCCGCTTGGAGCGACAGCCGGCGCAATACCTTTGGTTGATGGGTGAAAGTGCTTGTTCTGCAGTGCTGGCGGGGCGCTCTTTTGCAGACAGTCTGGGCTTGGCAATCAATCTGGATAACCTTGCCAGTCTTGCGGTGGTATTGCCGTCGCTGGCGGAGATGCTGCAGCAGCCTTCTTTGAAGGCCCGTACCTGGGCGGCGATACGAACTCATCATGTCAGTTGAATTAACGTTACCTGTTTCCGTCGATCTGCACGGCGGCGCCTTCAATGCCGCGCCTTTTGGCACTGGGGACCTGCCCGCGATATTCGCGCTGGAGCAGCGCAGCCACTCTCACCCGTGGACTCTGGAAAATCTGCGCAGCTCTCTCACGTCGCATACCTGCGTCGGATTGCAGTATCAAGGCGAATGGGTCGCCCATGCCGTTTTGTCGTTTGTGGTGGGAGAAGCCGAGTTATTGCTGTTTGTCATCGATAAGAATTGGCAGGGCAGAGGGTTGGGCACGCTTTTTCTGGAAATGCTGGCACAGGCGGCAAAACAGAAAGCCCAGACCTTGTTTCTGGAAGTGCGGGCATCTAACGCCGCCGCCGTTGCGCTCTATGAAAAGGTGGGTTTCAACCAAGTGGGCGTGCGGCCTGGTTATTACCCGGCAGGAAGCCGACGCGAAGACGCGCTTTTGTATGCGCTCGATCTCACCTTCTGGAGTGCTGATTCATAACCGGTTGTGGAACTGCCGCAAGGGCGGGGTGATTTGGGTATACTTGCGCCTTTTTTGAGCCAGTAATTGGAATGACCACGGACCTTCTCGCAGACATCAAGCGGCGACGCACCTTCGCCATCATTTCTCACCCGGATGCCGGTAAAACCACCATCACCGAAAAGCTGCTGTTATTCGGCAATGCGATTCAATTAGCAGGCTCCGTCAAAGGTAAACGCGGCCCCCACGCCAAGTCAGACTGGATGGCGATGGAACAGGAGCGGGGCATCTCGGTCACTTCATCCGTTATGCAGTTTCCCTACAAAGAGCGTGTCGTCAATCTGCTCGATACTCCAGGCCACGAAGATTTTTCTGAGGACACCTACCGCACCCTCACCGCTGTCGACTCTGTACTAATGGTGATTGACGGGGCAAAAGGTGTGGAAGACCGCACCATTAAATTGATGGAGGTCTGTCGCCTGCGCGACACACCGATTCTGTCTTTCATCAACAAAATGGACCGCGATATTCGCGATCCGGTGGAGGTGATGGACGAGATCGAAGAAGTGCTGAAAATTCGTGCAGCGCCGATCAACTGGCCTATTGGCATGGGCAAAGAATTCAAAGGGGTTTACAACCTCTACACAGATGTCATCCATGTGTTTCAGCACGGCATGGGCCACACCATCCCGGACGATATCCAAATCCACGGCTTAAACAGCCCTGATGCCGACAAGTTGTTCGGGGTATACGCCGAAGACGTGCGAGCAGAGATTGACTTGGTGCGTGGGGCGACCAATGAATTTGATGTTGAAGCGTATTTGCAAGGCAAATTGACGCCGGTATTTTTTGGCACCGCCCTGGGTAATTTCGGCGTGCGGGAAATGCTCGACAAATTCGTGGAATGGGCGCCGCCGCCCCTGGATAGAAAGACCGACGTACGCGAAGTGGCTGCGGACGAACCAAAATTCTCGGGTTTCGTTTTCAAAATTCAGGCGAATATGGATCCCAAACACCGCGACCGCGTGGCATTTATGCGAGTGTGTTCCGGCGCTTATACGCAGGGCATGAAAGTGCACCACGTGCGGTTGGGTAAAGACGTGCGCATCAGCGATGCAGTGACGTTTCTGGCGGGCGACCGCAGTGCTGTGGAAGAAGCGGTATCGGGCGATATTATCGGCCTGCACAACCACGGCACCATTCAGATTGGTGATGCCTTTACCGAAGGTGAAGCGCTGAAATTCACCGGCATTCCACACTTCGCCCCGGAATTGTTCCGCCGCATCCGTCTGCGCGATCCGCTCAAAACCAAACAACTGCAAAAAGGTTTGCAGCAG
>DJFQ01000051.1:15849-25065 GCA_002432095.1 Marinagarivorans sp. UBA5868
GGTGTGCTGCAGTTTGAGGTGGTGGCTTATCGTCTCAAGGATGAATATAAAGTCGAGGCCATTTACGAAAACGTAAATGTCACAACCGCGCGCTGGGTGGAATGTAAGGACGCAAAAAAGTTTGAGGAATTCCAGCGCAAATGCGCCGAGAATCTGGCCATTGATGGAGGCGGGCATCTGGCCTATCTCGCCCCTACCAGGGTCAACCTATCACTGACCCAGGAGCGCTACCCAGAGGTCATTTTCCGCGCGACCCGTGAACATTGATCCATGCCCGCGAACAATTAACCCATGATCGCTTTATTGCCCTCGTTGCCGCACTCGGCGCCGCGTAAAGGCAATCGTTTCAGCCGCTGGCTCGGGCGCCGGATTTTGGTGGCAATGGGCTGGCGCGTGGAGGGAGATCTGCCGGATCATCCCCACCTCGTTGTCGCCGTAGGACCGCATACGTCCAACTGGGATTTCGTCGTTGCCATGGGGGTGATACTTGCTCTCGGGGTGCGGGTAAATTATTTAATGAAACGAGAGGCGTTCTTTTGGCCTGTAGGCGGAGTGTTTCGCTGGCTTGGCGGCATTCCGTTGGATCGACGCAGCACCGGTGATACCGTGCCGCAGATCGTCGATCACTATCGTCAATCTTCAGGACTTTGGTTGGCTATCACCCCAGAGGGCACACGCGCCAAAGTGGCCTACTGGAAAACCGGTTTTTTGCGTATTGCACGCGAGGCCGACGTGCCGGTACTGGTTGCCGCCTGGGATTATTCGCGCAAAGTATTTGTTCTGGATCGTCTCTGGCCAACGACGGGGGATCATGTCGCCGACGCAGAGGCCATTCGTCGCCATATTTGCGGGAGATATACAGGCTGCTATCCAGAATTGCAGTAGCGTGTACCGTCAACTAAAACTGCTTGCCGCCGCCGCAATGGGCGCGGCCAGTTCGCATAGCTGGTCGAGCTGTTTCCCACTGATGCCCAAATCCGTGAACACCCGGTCCCGCGCCAGTGCTTCTCTAGCGACCGGGTTTTCCCCTTTGTGGCAAATGGTCGCCAGACGAGCGCCTGCCACCGTTGTCATGGTTTGTTCTCGCGCCTCCCCCGCATTGCGGTAGTCCAGCCAATGGGTCGCCACCGCGTGGACGACTTCCGGCATTTGCCAAGTCGCCAAAACCTTTTGCGTCGCGCCGTATTCGAACTGGTCGGCCAGGATCATCAAATCCTGATAACTCAAATGCATGCGGTGGCGCACCGCACAGTCCAGCGCCGCTTCGATCACCACCGGTCGGCCAATGCTTTTACACAAACCGCAGATCATCGCGGCTTCGATATGGCGGCGGCGCAGGAGCGCCACTTGCCGTGACCACAGGCCGCACAAAATCGCTTGGCGAAGCTGTTCTACAACATATTGTGTGTGCCCCGGCGCATTGAATAAGCCGGCGTTGAGGCTTAGGGCGAGGGTGATATCGGCGACAGTTTGCTGGCCCAGGTGAGCGATGACGCTCTGTGTATCCAAATGTGCGAGGTCTGTAGCCGATTGCGCGAAGTCTGTGTCCAATTGCGCGAAGTCCGTGTCCAATTGCGCAAAGTTGCCGAAAAAGCCGGTGTTACATATCCGAATAAGGCCATCGACCATACTCTGGTCCGCGGAGATCAACGCGTGCAGCTGTTCCGGCTTGGCACCGGGCGTGCGTGATACCTGAAGGGAGCTCGCCACAACTTGCGGTAGTTGCGGCACATGGACAGCGTTGTTATGCAGGCGATTGTGCAGTGAGTCCGCGATCACCTGTAGCTGGATGGGATTTTCCATAGGAATCGGTTGCTTAAGGCGTGAGTGATTTTGGGACACGTTGTATAAATCTAGACCCAAAACGTGGATTTGCACGAATTCTTATTACAAAAGTTTCCAATATGCGGATTCCAAAAAGAAGTTCGAAATAATTGGCGCAAATAGATTTATTTAGGCGCCAATTATTGATGGGATTGTAAAGGCCGCTGGTATTTGTGAAGAGCTTGACTAGATTTCTAAGAGTGCCGACTGCGCGACTCTTCTTTTCACCAGCTTAGATAAGCCTATGCCTTACGAAGTCCTCCTGCTAAGCCCGCACTTATCCGCCTTGGGGCGGGATGTGGCCAACTTTTTTTCGGCGGATGTCGCATCCAGTGCGCAGGATGTTCCGCGCATGATGGCAGGCAAGCGTTACCGCATCGTGGTGATGGATCTGATTAATGATTCGCCCATCGATTTAATGTCCTGCCAGGCGTTGCTGCAGCAAGAGTGCATGCACACAGTACCGCTGGTGGCGCTGACCACCGACTATTCGGTCAAAGACAAAGTGAAAGCGCTGGAGATTGGCTGCGATGATCTCATCGACAGTAAAACCACGCCGGACGAGGTTTTTGCCCGTATCACTAAAAGTATTTTTCACCAGATCGCCAATTCACAGCTTAATCAACGCCTTTTGCTCGCCACGGAAACCGCGCGTAACGCCATGGTGGATAACAGCGATCTGGGTGCGAATATTCAGTTTCTGCTGCAGGTGCAGAACTGTGACAATTTGGATCAGCTAGGGCAGCAGTTTTTTGCCACCATCCAGCGCTACGGCTTGTCCTGTAGTTTGCAAATGCGCAGTGAAATGGGCAAAAAAGATATGGAAGCCCACGGCATGGCCAAACATCTCGAATCCCAGTTGCTTTTTCAGCTGAAAGACAGCGGCCGCTACGTGGATTTTGGGCCGCGCACCATCGTCAATTACGATCGGGTTTCCTTGCTGATCAAAAATATGCCGGTGGATGATCCGGAAAAATACGGTTCGATCAAAGACAACACGTTTTGTCTGGTACAGGGAATTAATGCGCGAATTCTCGCTCTGGAAGATCGTTTTAAATTGTTAATGGAAAAAGAAGCACTGCACAAATTGGCCAACGATGTGCGCGCGGTGATGGGCAGTCTTAAAATCGCTTATCAGGATGTAATGCAAGAAATAGCAGGGGAAGTGGAGAATGTCGCAGAGCGTTTGGAGCACCGCTTGCCACATCTGGCGCTGACCGAAGTGGATGAACAATTTATTTACGAGCTCAGTTCCAAACTCGTGGTGGACACCAACCGCATATTTAATGAAGGTTTAAAAGTCGACGAACTTTTTGAACGACTGGAAAATACGGTGAAGCGCAGTTTGGCCGCCGCCAGCGATCCCTCCGTCATTCGCGAAAACCGGCCGCCGGATGCTAGCAATGTGGTGGAATTGTTTTAACGGTTTAATCATCGGGCAATAATTAAACCGTTCATGATTAAACCGTTTATTAATGGTCAAAAAGCATGACCGGCAAGCGCCGGTCGCTCATCACTCGGCGAGCCTGCCGAGATTCAAAAGTTGTGTTTCACCATTGCTACCGTCGATGCCGTCATTGTCATTGACGATGTACAGCGTACCGTCGCCGGCAACCGCTGCGCCTTCGATTTTTTCCAGAATCATGCCACCGGGTGCGTGCAGGTCATTCATAAGATCGCGCACCAGCGTTTTACTGACGGCGTCACCTGCCTCCAAATCTTCAACACTGAAGCGGTAAAGTTTTTTGATAGCGGCGTCAGGACCGGCTTGGTTATCGCGCTCGATCACCAGGAATTCGCCATTACCCAGTGCCGTCAAATCCGATAGGCCAACCCAGCCGCCATTGGGTGATTCCACCTCATCGAGAGGGTAGAAATAAAAAATCCAGCTACCATCCGCGGGATTGAGGACGCCAATGCGCGGCTCACTATCGCCGGCCCATGCACGCTGGAAGACGACATAAGCCATACCGTTTGCCTCGGCAATACCTTCAAAACCAAAGCGGATCTGCGCTGCATTAATCTCTTCCGGCAAGGTGAACACTTTTTCGATGATGCCCTGGGCGTCAGTTTTTAAAACCACATTCACGCTGTTGACCGGACGGGCGGCGTCACCGATGGTGCCATCGCCCTCAGAGGCCACCCAAAATCCGCCATCGCTGGCATGGGCAATGCCCTCGGGATCAATATTGAGCGTTTTGTCTTCATTGATCAGAGCCGCCAGGTCCACCTCATCAAATACCATTGCCCGAGAGGCGTGGTCAGCGGCCACGGTTGCGTCCGCAAGATCAGCCGCCGGCAGCGCTGCGAGAATATCGTTGCTGTCGCGCAGGAGGATTTCACTCACCAGGGTGGCAGGGCGATCGCTGATATCCAGCTTAAAAATGCGGTTGCGTTGGTAATAGCTGTCATCCACCGCATACAGAATATGATCCTGCGTACGGTCTGCCGCCAAACCGGACACCGCGCCCCAGGGAATGGGTTTGCCATCGCTGCGGTCCGCCGAACTGATGGTGGGGTATTGAGCAGGGCTGCGGGAATAGCGGTAGATATTCACGCCAGAGCGCACGGTGTCTTCACGGCTGTCTTCTTCGCTGGCGGTAATCAGCAGATTGCGCGAGGGAATGGCCAACACACCTTCTGGGGCGACGGCAGCCGGTAGCGCCTGCTTGAAAACGGGATTGAGCGGGTCCGCCGCGTCATAGACGAATATTAGGCTGGTGCGCTCCGATGCGACGAATAAGTAGCGTTCGTTGCCATAAATACCGACCTCCACATTTTCCGGCTCATTGCCTTTGTTGTCGGAACGGTCATCGGGGTAGTGGCCGAGGCGCACCGCCATATGGTCCAGAGTATTGCCGCTGGTGTAGACCACTTCACCTTGCAAATTGAACACGGTAAAACCGCGACTGCCGCCATCCAGATCTCCTTCGTCCGCTGTGGCGAAATACTCGTTATTAATCCACGCCACGCCGTCGGGCTCTCGCAGCACATCGTCCTGATCGGTACTCAGCGAGATCCGCGCGGGGGATTCGTTGTCGTCATCAATCTCGATCAGGTCCACGCTACCAGCAGAAAAGTGACGGACCACCTCTCCACTGACGAGGTCCACCAGCGCCAAATGATTGTTTTCCTGCAGGGAAACCACCGCCATATTGTTGCGATTGATATCCACATATTCCGGTTCCGGATCACCGGAGTAGAGGTCGGCCAGACCAGTCAAATCCACCGTGCGGGTTGTCCAGGTTGCGGGTGCGCCAGCAAGGTTAATAACCACCAGCTCGCCGGCGGGCAACTGGGGCGGAGCGCCGTCGCCAAGGTCTTCATCGCGTTCGTTTTCGATGACTACCACAGCATATTGACCGTCCGGGCTCACTGCGACGGAGTCCGGCTGACCGCCGAGTTCGATGGTATGGACGATACTGCGCGTGGCGATATCCACAACCTCCAAGCTGCCGGCCACCTCAACATAATTGGCCGAACGATTGACGCCCACCAGGGCATGGGTGCCGGCCACGGCGACCGAGGTCGGCTCACTGCCCAGTTCAAGAGCGCCAAGGGCGGTTGGTGACGCGGGGTCGCGGATATCGATAAATCCCACTTGTTCCGCCGGACTGTTGCTGTAGATCAACGTCAAGCCATCGGCGCTGACGGCAACAATTTCCGCGGCCGTGGCGGTATCTTCTGTGCAGCTACTGCCCACCTGGGCGCAGACGGGGAAGGTGGCAATGCGGTTGAAATTCATCTGCTGGTTCAGCTGGCCTGAATTGCAAAGCGCTTGGCTGGCGACCACCTCGCTATCACCAAGCACGCCGTCGTCGTTGTCGTCCAGCCCACTTTCAACGATGACCCCACCCTTATTGCAGGCGATGCTGCCTGAAGCTAGCTGACGTTGGCGGACCATGCTTGTCAGTCCGTCAATGCCGTCCGCTCCCTTAGAGCCGTTGCTGCCGTTTACACCCGGTGAGCCGCTCGCGCCGTCTTTGCCGTCATTACAGCCGCTCAGCAAAAGCAGCGGCAATGCCAGAACGGCGAGAGATAGCTTCGAAAGGGGATATTTCATGAGAGTTTTCTCCATGGATTGCTTGGCTTGAAATCCACGGAAGACTATTGCGCCAAAATGACGGTATGGAGTCGTTTTTATGACGGTTTTATGGCAGAGCGGTCATAAACAATTTCTTTCCAGAACTACGAGTTATGAAAAACCTGTCAGCGAAATTGGCGCTTAGATTGTTTTTGCTCGTATTAAATATCCCTGGTGTCAGGAAGTAATAAAAAAGTATTAAATTCTGTGGCATGAGTCCGTCCGTATGATTTTCATTGTTATCTGATTTATTCGATATGGTTATTAATAGATTCTAAATGGTATTTCAAAAGTATTTTTTATGAATTAAGTGAATTACATATACCAAAAGAAATGCTTAAACGTTTATTTTTTTAGTAATAAATAATTAAAAATGGCCATGTGGCCTAGGTTTTAACTCCTATTAATTAGGTCTTTTAATATCAGACTAAAGTCTCAAATTAAGTTGCCTTGCTCAGTCTGCCTACATACAATCAGTTCAAATTTGTCGCACAAAATGATTTTCGTGACAGATAAAACGGGAATGGATGTCGCTGTTCCGCGAGGTTGCGCAGAAAGTGGCAATCCCGTTCCGACCCAGAGTTGTTGGTGGTTTTGGTCAGAAAAGTACGAAGCCGCTATAAGAGGTGCAGAGGTTTTGGCATGAAGAAGAGCGTAATAACCACTTTACTTTTGTCCCTTGGGATTAGTTTCTCAGCGTCCGCCGCCGACCAGTTCATCTGGATGGAAGCGGAAAGCGGTGGGGAGCTGAATCCTATCGTCGTAAAATCCGATCTGGCTGCGTCGCAGGCAATTTATCTCGGCTCCTGGAAATGGGCGGATTATTCCAACCGCTCCAGGGACGACGGCATGATTACGTTCGACGTATACATACCGGAAACCGGCGACTACAAACTCTGGGCTCGGATGCGACTGCCGAATACGGGTGTAAAACCTTTTGATGTCAGTGTTGAAAGTGGAGATCCCGCTGACTCTAGCCAATGGACTTCATGGGCCGCGGACAATCGTTCTGACGTAAGAAGCTGGGGCTGGTCAAACTCCGGGTTTACCACATACCTCACCAAGGGAATGCATACCCTGCACATGCTGCAGCGGGAAGGTGGCCCCGGAGTTCATTTGGACAAAATCCTGCTGACCAACTCCTCTTCTTACGTGCCAACTGGCGCAGGTTCCAGCGAGCCAACCATTGAAATCGCTAACCCTTATGCCAGCTCCGCAGTGGGTAAGTACGGCCAGCTGCGGGTGAGCGGCGGTCAATTGAGCGATAAAAACGGTCAGGCCGTGCAATTACAGGGCATTAGTGCCCACGGTTTGCAGTGGTTCCCTCTGGTGGAAAAACAATCCATTCCAAATATGGCGGAATATTTCGGTGCGGAGGTTGTGCGCCTCGCCATGTATATCGAAGATTACGCACCTACTGATCCAAGCGATTTTTGGGGCGGATATATGGCGGATAAGATCGGCATGATGGCGCGTACCGAAAGAGCCATCGAAGATGCGGTAGCGGCCGGGATGTACGTGTTAGTCGATTGGCACATTCACAACACGCCGGGCAATTACACCAATGAAGCGGTGGCTTTCTTTACACAAATCTCCAGGAAATACGGCCATTTACCCAACATCATTTATGAGATTTGCAATGAGCCGGTGGCCGTTAGCTGGTCAGGCGGTATCAAGCCTTACGCCAACACCGTAATTAATGCGATTCGTCAGAACGACCCGGACAATATCATTATTGTCGGCACACCCAACTGGAGTCAGGACGTGGATATCGCCGCGCAAGATCCACTGACCCAGAGCAATATCATGTACGCGTTCCACTTTTACGCCGCCACTCATGATTTCAATACCATGAAGAATAAAGTGGAATCTGCGCTGAATGCAGGCGCCGCAATTTTTGTATCCGAATGGGGCTCATCAGACGTCGGCACATCATCCTCGAACTTTTCCGTTGCCAAGCAATGGATGGATTACATGAATCTGCGCAAGCTGAGCTGGGTCAACTGGTCATTGGGTAATAAGGACGAAACATCTTCTATTCTCAAACCCCGCGCCCCTATGTCCGGCCCCTGGTTGGATTCCGATTTAACCGAAGCCGGAAGATGGCTAAAACCTTATTTCGACGCGCCAAACACCGGTACCGGCAGCTCCAGCGGTAGCACTGGCGGCACCAGCACTACCAGCAGTTCTTCCAGCAGTTCCAGTAGCTCGTCTGGCACATCTTCCACATCCAGTAATTTGGTCTTGGAAGCTGAGCAAAGTCAGATTGCTATGAATGTGACGGTAGTAAATGACTCAATGGGTTATTTCGATGTCGGCGATCATTTTGGCTTCCGCAGCGTCGATCTCACCGGTGTTTCGCAAATGAAGTTGCGTTATGGCACCTCTGCAAATGGTGGAGTAATGGAAATTCGTGCGGGCAACGCTAGTGGTCAATTGCTTGCCACCGTCAATATGGTCAATACCGGAAGCTACAGCAAGTATCAGGACTTCACTATTAATGTAAGCGGTCTCAACGGCGTGCATGATCTCTATTTCGTCGGCAAAACCGGATACGGCATTTTGAATATGGATAAAGTGACTCTTGTGAAAAGCGGCGGCACGTCTTCCT
The DNA here is from genome assembly GCA_002432095.1 of Marinagarivorans sp. UBA5868. Lineage (GTDB taxonomy): Bacteria > Pseudomonadota > Gammaproteobacteria > Pseudomonadales > Cellvibrionaceae > UBA5868. Next base: position 24,369 of record DJFQ01000051.1, read on the forward strand.
CTAGCAGTTCCAGCTCAAGCTCCAGCAGCTCAAGCAGCAGTTCCAGTGGCACCACCAGCAATACCACCGGTAATTTGGTGTTGGAAGGCGAGCAGGCTGCAATAACCATGAATGTGCAGTCGGTTGGGGATTCAATGGGTTATTTTGACTCGGGCGACCACTACGGCTTCCGCAGTATTGATTTGACTGGTGTGACTCAAGTGGTTGTGCGCTACGGTACATCCAGCACCAGCGGCGGAACTGCAGAACTGCGCGCAGGCGGCGCGAATGGACATGTGCTCGCAAGCTTTAATGCGACGAACACTGGCGGTTATAGCAAATATCAGGATTTCACTGTCAATGTCAGCGGTATCAGCGGCGTGCACGATCTCTATGTTGTCGGCAAATCCGGTGCAGGTATCTTCAATATGGATAAACTCACACTGGTTCGCAGTAGTACCTCAACAGGTTCTGTAAGCGGTGTCGCCGCCTGTAATGACAGCAACTCCACTGTCATGACCGGCAACATGAACGTCGCTCCTGGCAAATGCTACAAATACAACCACAGCGCCGGAAAACTACAATTGGGTACCTGGAATCTGAATGGCTCCGCCAGTTATGAAGTGAAAAACTGTAACGGCGCAACAACCGCTGCCAGTCAGACATTGAATAGCTATACCGCAGTTGCTACCCAGGCGAATTACTGTAACCACTACAT
>DJFQ01000051.1:25160-31082 GCA_002432095.1 Marinagarivorans sp. UBA5868
ACGCTTTAATTTTTCACCAATCGAATATCCACTTCACGCTCGACATATTCCCACTCTTTTGATGCGCGAAGTTGCGCCAGCAGTTTATTAAATATGGGAGTGTGTTCCGGTGCGAATTCAAACCAGGTTAAGAAATCGAATGGCTCGCCGAGATCGCGTGAATGATGTAATTGGCGGGCGATTTCAGGTAGATAGGCAAGGCCAATTTCTGTGTGGTGTGACTGGTCCTCGAAAATGGCTCGTCGCTCATCCTGAGCCATGTTCCACCAAGCGTCGTTTTTCTTTATAGGAATCAGTGCAGCGGAGCGAGAGGCGGGGCGACTTAGGCCCTCTTGTCGGGCTCGAAGTTGATTGATTTCGTGGCGCTCGGCGTAACGCACGTTACTTGTGAACCCCTGCAGAACCCAAGTGCCGCGTTCTTTAATGGAGTTTGCTGGGACGTTGAGCATATTGAGTCGCTGGACAGCTTCGAGCGGGGCGCCAACTATCGCTTCGCAGCTAATAACCTGCCACGGACCTTCGTCGCCACCGATGAATGAATAATGATTGCCCATCTGATACCTCTGTAAAAAGCAAAGCGCTGAATTCACATCCGTTGCCGCTGGCGGGGCAAAAGCCGGATTTAGTTGGCAAGTCTGGGTAAAGTAGGGCGGACTCCTCGCAGAGGCTGCCGCTGTGCACGGGGATTGGCAACCGCCTGATTATTGGTGGGTAAACGAGAGTTGTGCGGCTGACACCGCGAGAATTGTATTTCTTAAGCACCGCAATAAGTAATGAAAAAATGGATCACCGTTTTCGCAGGGGTGACAAAAACATAAACGCATGCGAATTGAATGCATGACGGAATGTTATGGGGTAATAAAAACAAATCGGTAGTGAATAATTAAGGGCTTGGCAATTGGGAAAAGTAGGAAACCCATGGCGAGACGAAGGAATAGAGTTCGCCAGAAATAACGATAACTTGTGGTGATATAGGGGATGTTGTTTTGATGTGGTGCCGGAGGTCGGACTCGAACCGACACGGAGGGTTAATCCGGCGGATTTTGAATCCGCTGCGTCTACCAATTTCGCCACTCCGGCACGGAGCGCGGCCTGGGGTGGCCGTGAAAGTGGGCGGCATTATAACAGCGAAACCGCCGCCGTCAACAGTTGCCTCCTGGCTGATGTGATGTCGGTCAGGACTCCTTTTCCGAGTGAGTGGCGCCGCGGTTTTTCAGGTAGCGGATGATGTCGTCCATCTCCGCCTTTTTCTGCCCGTTGACCCGCTCCCGGCGCTTCTCTGCGTGTGCGAGTACTGACGTGTGGTTGATGCCGCGTTGGTTTATGTCCGCACCCGCCTGGATCAATAGACTGACTTTTTCAATGTCATTGCTTTCCACGGCCACCATTAGGGCGGTACGGCCGAGCACGGATTCGTTGGGATCGGCGCCTTCTTTGAGCAACCAGCGAATGTTGTTTAGGTGGCCATTCTCCAAGGCGCGAACGAATGTGGAGCCAAAGGTTAATTGGCCTGCCTCCACATTGTATTTTTCCTTAAGAATTTTTTTTGCAGCGTCGTCTCCTTCTTTAACTACGCTACCTGGTGAGGAGTCTTCACGACTGTCGTTGAGAGTGCCGCCGCTTTGTTTAAGCAATTCAAGTACTGCCGTTCGATCATGTTTGCTGGAGGCGGCTGCATCCATGGCACTGATCAGGCGGTTGAAGTGAGGCATGCGCATGACCAGGGGCGATTTTTTTTGCAGCAGATATTCCACTATGTCTACATGCCCCCGTGCGGCGGCGTCACCCAAGGGGAAAAAACAGTGATCATTTGGTTTGCTTAAATCGATCTGGCCGCTTTCCACTACCTTTTCCACCAGGTCTGCCCGGTGATATTCAATCGCTGCACATAACTGTTTTTCTGGGGCATAGGTTGCCCACTTCCGCTCTGCGGCTTCACGTTTTGCCAATTTGTCCGCCACAGCTTTTTCTTCGCGATAAAGTCGGCGCAGGTCACGCAATTCTTGTTGAACCTGTTCACGCTCGTCGCGCAGCTCGGCGACTTTTTCCCGTTCTTTGTTGCTGTTGGCGATGCGGATTTGCAAGCTCAATTCGCCAAGGCGATCATTTAATTGTTGAATCTTTTCGGTGATGGTCTTTTCGTTGACTGTGATGGTAATGCTGTTGGTAGCGGCGAAGCTATTAGCGGCGACCAGGCAAGTGCTGATAATCAGCAGCATGCCGGCGACACTTAGCACAACGGATTTTTGGATCACAAACAATCTCCACTCGGGGCAAAAAAATTAATTGAGGTTGTCAGCCTGGGAAAATTTGATAGAAACCGTTTTGCTCAACCAGTGTCAGCGGTGTTTCATAGAGTGCGCTGAGCTGTTGCGAGTTTAATACTTCGGTTTTGTTACCGTCCGCAAATATCTCACCGTTTTTCAGCAAGAGGATGCGGTCGATTTCCGGAAGGATTTCCTGCACATGGTGAGTCACCAGCAACAGCGTTGTGCCGCTTTTGGCAAGTTCGCTCAAATCCCGCAGAATCGCATGTGCTGCTTTTACGTCGAGCCCGTTGGTGGGTTCGTCCAGCACAAGAATTTGCGGCTGGTGAACCAGCGCCCGGGCGAGCAGAAAACGCCGCTGTTGGCCGGTGGATAAATGCCAGTAACGCCGCTCCTGCAAATGCTCCAGGCCAAATTTGTTCAGCAGCTCATCCACCATTTGTTGATGATGCGCCTCGATATGGAAATGCCCATGCATACCGATGGCGCCAAATAATCCGGACATCACCACATCGCGGCCGAGCACATGGGCGTCGTAACGAATTTGCAAATCGTGGGAGACAAAGCCGATTTTTTTGCGTACGTCCCATAAAACAGCAGTTTCGCTGCCGTCAATTTTCACGTGACTGCCGTCGCGAACGACCGGATAAATATCGCGAGTGAGTAATTTAAGCAGAGTCGTTTTGCCCGCGCCATTCGGGCCTAATACGCAGGTATTTTCCCCGCGTTGAAAAGTCGCGCTGAAATTTTCGAAAACGCAAGTGTCGCTCTGATAAACCCTGGCGTTTTGGATATCAAGGTAAGGTACGCTTTTTTTATTCGTCATTGTTGGTCTTGCTTGTCATGTCGGCGCTGATGCCAGAAAGGCTGGCCAATCACCGGAGTGCTGGGGCTGGCGGTTTGGCGTTTTTGCATCAAGCCGGCGATATAGGCGGCGCGGCCTGCATCTATGGCATTGCCGAACGCCTGTGCCATCAGCGCCGGCTGCTGCGCTTTAGCCACAGCGGTGTTAAGCAGCACGGCGTCGAATCCCATCTCCATGGCTTCGCAAGCTTGCGAGGGTGCACCTATGCCAGCATCGACGATCAGCGGAATGTTCGGCAGGCGCTCGCGCAGGGTGCGCAGGTTGTATTTGTTGAGCAGACCCTGACCAGTGCCAATAGGCGAGCCCCACGGCATAAGGACTTCACAACCGACTTTGAGAAGTTTTTGGCAGAGCACTAGGTCATCGGTGCAATAGGGCAGAACCTTGAAACCGCGTTTGATTAATTCCTCTGCCGCTTCCACCAAGCCGAACGGATCGGGTTGAAGATTGTAGTCATCGCCGATGACTTCGAGTTTGATCCAGGAGGTAGAGAAAATCTCCCGCGACATCTCCGCCAGGTTCACCGCTTCTTTCACAGTTTTGCAGCCGGCGGTATTGGGCAGCAGGCGGCAGCCGGTGCTTTTGATGGCGTCCCAGATCTGCGCGCCGTCGCGATCTTTCGGGTTTTGCCGGCGCAGGCCGAGGGTGACGATTTCGCAACGTGAGGACTGAATCGATTCCAGCATCGCTTGCGGCGAAGAATAAAGCGCAGTTCCCAGCAGCAAACGGCTTGAGAAAGATTCGCCGTACAACGTCAGAGTGTCTGCAGATTGTATGTTGGTGTTAGACATCAGCCACCTCCCACGGGATTGACGATGTCCAGCGTGTCGCCGTCCTGCAATTGCACGTTTGCGTATTGAGTGCGCGGCACAAATTCGCCATTTACTGCGATGGCAAATGCCAAGTCCGGGTTGTGCGCGCGGTAATCCTGCAGCACATCATCCAGATTTACCGGTTGCGGAAATTGGCGTGTTTCGTCGTTGATGCTGATAGTGACCATAAATCGGAAACGTCTTTAATGAGTTTGGGTAAATTCCGTCAGGCGAGCCAGCACATCTTCCACCACCGTTGGTGCCAGCAGATAGCCATGACGGTAGAGACCGTTGATGCGCACGATGTTCTGCATTTCGCCGTTATTAAATTGGGGGTGCACCCATTTTTGTTCAATCATAGGCAGGTTATGCCAGTAGGACGGACGTAAATTCGCATCCAGCTCAAGAATACGCGCCTCGGCGAACGCGGGATTCAATGTATAAAGAGCGCTGCACAGTTCGAGCATGGATTGCACGCTCACCGGTGAGCGGTCCTGACTCTCGATTTCGGTGGCGCCGATGATAAAACGGTTGCCGGGCTTGGGCACTATGTAGAGCTTGTACCGCGGGTGCATCAAACGCACCGGGTGGTGCAGCTGCACTTCGTCGGTCTGCACCCACAGCACCTCGCCGCGCACCCCGCGCAGATTCTTTTCGCTCTGCCGGGCGCCGACACCGCGACAGTCGAAAATGCAATCGAAGCCACTCAATGTCTGCCCGCCCATTTTTGCATCCGGGGAAAAATCGATGGGCTGGTGCGCAACGCATTCCCCCCCTAGCGCCCGAATTTCCTCCAGCAAGCGGTCGAGCAGGTGGCGATTGTCCAGGTAAGCCTCATCCGGCAGATAGAGCGCCCGGTCAAATTGATCGGCGATATCCGGCTCGATGGCCTGAAGATCGCGACGGTCCAGCCAGCGGGCGTTGTTGTCCGCGCCCAGATGAAAGTTGAGGTCGCTGTAAAATTGTTCCAGTTCAGCCATATCCGCCGGGTGAGCAACCACAACACTGCCGGGAGCGGCGTAATGCACCGCTGGGCGACCGGGCACATTCAATTCCTCGATCCAGCCCGGCCAGATCCCCAGTGACCTTACACCCATGTCGTAGATGGATCGTTCGGAAACAACCACTTCGCTCAGGGGGGAAATCATGGCGGCGGCGGTGTGGGCCGCGCTGCGGGAATGTTGAAAGTCGCCGTCGTCGAACAGGCGAACGCGGTGCCCGAGCTTCAGCAGACGCCAGGCCAGCAAACGGCCCAATAAACCCGCGCCGGCAATTGCAATGGAAAGTTGGTGGGACATGGCTTGTTCCCTACGCGAGTTTTAACCCGATCAGGTTCAGCGGGTTTCGCACATGCGATCTCAGCCTAATGTGTGTAACAAATAAATTAGGCACCCCGACAAGAAAGGGGGCAGTGTAGAGAGGCGCCATGGCCTTAGCAACACGGTAAATCAAACCTCTTTGCGTTTTACCTCGCAGATCAACTTGCCCTTATGCAGCTTTGCCGTCAGCGGCTGGCCGCAATTCACCTCGTCCGCATCGCGCACGGCATGACCGTCTTCCGTCAGCAGAATGGCGTAGCCGCGACTGAGTGTATTCAGCGGACTCACACTCTGCAGCAGTCCCGCCACACGCTGCAGACGCTGTTGCCGTGCATCCAACTGTTTGCGCTGTGCTGCCTCCAAGCGCAGGGTGAGCACTTGTAGGCGATGAGCATGGCTGGCAAGGAGCCGCTGCGGATTAAATCGCTGCAGCTTGTGTTCGAGCCGCTCCACCCGCTGATGGGCATTGCGCAATGACGTGGTGAGGGCCCGTTGCAAGCGCATTTCCAGATGATCGAGCTTCTGTGCCTGAGCCTGGAGCTTCTGTCCCGGATGCTGCAAGCGTGCGCGCAAATGCGCTACCTGCTGGCGATGTTCGCGCAAGTGGGCCGACATACAACGAGTTAGTTGTTGTTCATAGCGCTGCAACTTGTGCAGCA
>DJFQ01000051.1:31245-32945 GCA_002432095.1 Marinagarivorans sp. UBA5868
TTGCCCTGGACGGCCACCGGCAGCACGATCACCGGCAGCGCGGGAAATCGGCGGCGTAATACATGAAGAATGTCATGCACGGCGGCGCCAGTCGGGGAGGTGACAATGCCGAGACGGCGCGGCCAAGCGGGCAGTGGCTTTTTATGAGCGGAATCAAAAAGTCCTTCGAGTTGAAGCTTTTCCTTCAGCAACTCAAATTGCCGCTGAAGGTCACCAGCGCCCGCCGGCTCCATATGCTCAATGATCAACTGATAGTCGCCGCGCCCCTCATACAAACTCACCTTGCCGCGCACCAGCACTTTCTTACCCGCCTCGGGCTTAAAGCGCACCAGCATATTGCGGTTGCGGAACATGGCGCAGCGCACCTGGGCGCCGCTGTCTTTTAAAGTGAAATACCAGTGGCCGGAGCTGGGCACGGACACATTGCTCAACTCGCCCTCCACCCACAGCATCGGCAAATAGGTTTCCAGCAGATCCTTGGCGGCGCGGTTGAGCTGGCTGACGGTGAGAATCTGGCGGTTCTGCTGCATGAGGCCCCGGCGGGTGAGAAGTGACGACAAAGTCGGGTATTGTAGGCCCCCGGTCGGAAATCAAAAACCGCCAATGGAGTCGCTGATGATCAATACCCTCGCCATCGCCAATTATCGCTCCCTGCGCGACATCGTTATGCCACTGGGGCGCATGACCGTCGTCACTGGCGCCAATGGCAGTGGCAAATCCAACTTGTATAAAGCCCTGCGCCTGTTGGCAGAATGCGCCTCCGGCAGAATTATCAATGCCATGGCGGAAGACGGCGGTTTGGAATCGAGCATCTGGGCTGGGCCGGAGCGCATCTCTCGCGGAATGCGCAGCGGTGAGGCGCCGGTGCAGGGCGGCCCCCGGCAGGACGTAGTGCGATTAAAAATGGGTTTTGCGGCCGATGAATTCGGCTACAGCACCTCCCTCGGTTTGCCGCCGCCAAACGCCACCAGCAAATTTCAACTGGACCCCGAAATCAAACGCGAATGCATTTGGGCAGGACCGTTTTATCGACCGGCATCTTGCTTGGTTGACCGCGCCGGTCCCGTGGTAAAAATGCGTGAGGGACGCCAGTGGAACGTTCGCGCTCAGCACCTTAATACTTTCGAAAGCATGCTCGCGGAAATTGCCGACCCGGTGGCCGTGCCGGAGATTTTTTCCGTCCGCCAATTTATTCGCAGTTGGCGTTTTTACGACAATTTTCGCACCGACCGGGATTCCCGCATTCGCGTCCCTCAAATCGGCACCCGCAGCCCAGTGCTCGATCACGAAGGCCACAACCTCGCGGCAGCCCTGCAAACCATTTTGGAAATAGGCGATAGCCACGCACTGCATGCCGCCGTTGCCGACGCATTTCCTGGCAGCCAACTTTCCATCCAAGTCGACAGCGGCAGTCGATTTGTCCTGGCACTGCAACAACCGGGTTTATTGCGTCCACTGTCCCAAGCGGAATTGTCCGACGGCACTCTGCGCTATTTATGTCTCATCGCCGCGCTCCTCACCCCACGGCCACCGTCATTATTGGTTTTTAATGAACCCGAAACAAGTTTGCACCCCGATTTATTACCCGCATTGGGACGGCTATTTATTAAAGTCGCGCAAAGCACCCAAGTGTGGGTAATTTCCCACTCCTCGCGTTTGGTTGCCGCGCTAAGTGAAATGGAAGATTGCCAAAGTATTGC
>DJFQ01000232.1 GCA_002432095.1 Marinagarivorans sp. UBA5868
TTTGTGTTTGGAACTGGACATCGTAGAACCTTTTTATGTAATTCCGAGCGGTTCGGCGCCCGGTACGATTTGAACTTCCGCCAGCTGGGTGCGGCGAGCCATTCTAACGGAAGCTTTTGGAATAAAGGGCGGGTTTTTGTTCGATCCGGTCGCGAATCGTTCGCAAAGCAAGATGGGCTTCGCTTTTTTTGCTACCAGCGTTGCACCGTGTCGGGAAACCGCTGGCGATCCTCGTCGGTTGCTCGGTCTTTGCATTCGCCGCGCAACCGGCGGGTCGTTTCGCCAGCATAGCGTCCTAGCAGCACATAACCGTCGCGACAGTATTGGGACTGTTCCATCACCTCGTCCAACATGCTTTGCATCTGTCGCGCGTTGGTTTCGGGGCGTTTTTTGGGCGGGCGTTCGCTGCCCGTGGGTAATGTCATGGGTTGGGATTGCATGGGGAATGTGAGCTCGAACAATTTTAAACCGCCCTCCGTAATGCGGGTTTGCAGTTCGAGCGCGCGGATATCCGCCTGTTTATGGGCGCAGCCAGCGGCTATACAGAGCACAATTAACAGCCAGCGTATGGGCGAATGGTGAATTGTCATGCGGCGCAAGGAACTCCCGAAGGTGATTAGGTGACGCGAATATACCCCATCAGTCCCGTCTCCAGGTGTTCGATCACGTGGCAGTGGAACATCCAGTCGCCGGGGTTATCCGCCACTATGGCGACCTCGGCGCGTTGATTTTTGCCCAGCAGAATCGTATCTGTGTGGTAAGGCTCCAGCATCTGTTGATTGACACTCAGAACGGTAAAAGTGAAACCGTGGAGATGAATCGGGTGCGGGTGGGGAGTCGCGTTGTACAGCTCGAAGATATAGGTGCGCCCCATGCGCAGCGTTGCCAGCGGGTCCGGCAGATGTTGGTGATTATGTTCGGCCCAGGCGCGCTTATTGATTGTCCAGAATACCGGATCTGCTTTGCCATCCTCTCCTACCGGTGATAGGGCGCCGGCCCATTCAAAACTCAGCGGTATGCGCTCTGCATTGGCCAGATCCAGCGCCGGGACAGGATTGGGCGGCAAAGATGGCATTGGCAAAGGCGGCACTTGTCCGGGAACGACTTCCAGTTCACACAGGCTGAAGGCAAACCGGCCTTTGCGGTCGAGGATCTGATAAACCCCCGGCGTTTGCGGCACCTGCAGCGCCAGATCCACTCGCATACCGGCACCGAGGGGATGGCTTTCCAGGGGTATTGGTCGAGGCAGTGGATTGCCCTCCACGGCGATGACCATCGCCGGCAGGTCCGCGCCTATGTTGAATACGCGGGTGTTATCCATGTTGGCGATGCGCAGACGTACCACACTGCCGGCTGTAAGCGTGAGTCGCTCGCTGGTTTTGCCGTTCACGGTTGGATGGTTGCCGAGGGTACCAGCACGGGCGGCGGCCCGGTGACTGGTGAAAGGGGCAAAGCTGCCATCGGCGTTCAGGTGCCAATCTTTGAGTGCCAAGCTGAGATCCTGATGGAAAAAAACAGGATTCTCCTCTTCAACGATGAGCAAGCCCACCAGACCGCGACCAAGCTGTTCGAGGCTGTTGAAGTGGGGGTGGTACCAAAAAGTGCCGGCGTCCGGGCAGGTGAATTCATAAACGAATGCACCGCCCGGCGGGATAGGGTCCTGTGTCAGTCCCGGCACGCCATCGGCGGCGTTGTTCAAGCGGATGCCGTGCCAGTGGATGGTGGTTGGTTCCGGCAATTCATTGCGCACCAGAATGCGCACCGGGTGATTTTGCCGCAGGCGGAGCGTTGGCCCGGGAGATGTGCCGTTGAAGGTCCACGCTGGAGTGCTGGTGCCGGGTATCAAAGAAATCGATTGTGGTTTGAGTATGAGTTCATATTCATAAGTACTGTGCCGTGGACGAGTGGCGCATCCGCCAAGCGCAAGGCCGCCGAAAGTCAGCAGGGTTTGCAGGCAACGGCGCCGGGTTAAAGACATCAGCATAAAAAACCGCAGTTCAGAATCAGCAAGTTGATGGATGGCGCCACGCCCAAACCAGTGGGTCGCGTGCTCAAACGAGCGCCAGATGATTGTCCCAGTGCATTCCGGGGGTGTGGGTCGCCAGCTCCAAGTGGGGTTCGGGCGCGATCCGTAGATAGACCAGCTGACCCATTCCGTTGCTCACCATAAAGCTGTTTTCAGCAGAGACCCAGGCGGCGCCAGCAACATCGCGCACGGTGAAATGACCCATCAAACGATTGCCGGCGAGATCCCACAGGGAAATCAAGTTACCCCGCGGCGTGGTGCTGAGGGCCAAGCGCCCGTCCGCTGATAGTGCGACGCTGGCAATATATTGGTTCATCTGCCGCCAATCCTCTGACTGTGCCGGAAATTCTCGTAGCGCACGTCCCTGTTGGTGTTGAAACACCAGTGGATGGGGACGCGCTTCGATGCCCGATGTGTGGTCCTGAGCACCGACCACGACGAGTCCCGTAGCACTGACCGCCAAATGGCGCAGGCTGATCTGGTGGTGGGGTGGCATCACCTGGTCGACCAGTTCGCCGGACTGCGCCCGCAAATACGCCAAGCTCGGAGCCATAGTGTCCAGATTGAGCATTTCCCTCTGGGAATTCGGATGGGTGAGAATGCCGCCGTTGGCTACCACCAAAGTGTCGCCGCCGGGGAGTAATGCGAGTTGGTGAGGGTCCAGACCATGAGTATTGAATTGGGTCAGCTTGCGAAACGGAGGGCGGGTTTCGTGAACCGCAACCACGCCCATGCGTCGGTTGTAAGCGTAGGTGGTGAGAAACAAAAACTGGCCATCCTCGCTGACGCAGCCATGTCCGCAAAAGTGCTCACCCTCGTCGGCGTTCAGCGTACCCATCAACTCGCCGTGGTGCATATCCACCACATAACACTCCCGGCCGGGGCGGCGGGCGAAGTAAATAGCCAATTGATCGTCGAGCACGCGCGCTTCGTGGGCGCGGTGAGGCACTGGCAGACAGTAGTTCAGATGTCCGTCGGCTCTTATCCCAAGCAGACAGTGTCCGCCTTGCTCGTCGTCCGCGGCGCTTAAAAACCGCGTGCTATCGGCGTTTAGCCGAGCGCCCACGGAAGCCAATAAGCCTCCACCAAGCGTGGCCAAAACAAGGCGGCGACGAGTGACTGGCCTCATAGATCAGTCACCATCACTGGAATTAAACCCCAGTTGCAATTGCAATTTGGCCGGCATTTCGCGTTTCAACAATGGCAGAAGTTGATCGAGGCTGTCCCAGGCGGCTTGAAACTGCGGCAGCGCGTCCGGCTGCTGTAAGTGGACGAAGAGCGGAGAGGGAAGCGGGGCGATTTTTTGGCGGCTGTCGGTGAAGGCTGCTTCTATCCGTCGGGCCAGTTCTTTGTGACCCCGCTCTATTAATGCCGGTTGAATGCCGGTGAGAAACAATTGCTCGCTCGCCGCCAGCTCCGCCTGCATCGCCTGGAGTGAAAGGCCGCTGCGCCAAAGTTCCAGGTGGTACGGGTTGACCCTCCCCGCACCAGGACGCCCGCCGAATGGTTCCCCCAGCTCCTTGTTCTTGAGCGTCTCGATACTCATAACCATGGCGCTGATCAATGCCGTCAACACGTCATCCTCTGCTGGGAATGCCAGATTCCCCGGCCCTGGAGCTAAAAACGTTTTCACATAGTTGCCGCCTTCTGGCGACCAGTCGTGTGCCAACCGTTCGGCAACCGTCTGAGTATTGGTCGCCGCCGCTTGTAAAAACAAGCACGTCCGCGGTTCGGCGAATCTTGCAGGCGATGCCTGACTGGGATCGAATAGGAGGTATTCGAGTGCCGAAAGTCCCTGCACCAGTACGTTGCTCTCCGCCAGAGTCGTCGCATCGATCGGCGTTTGCGCCGCCAATAGCGCTTCTACCTTTTGCCCCACCCGATTGTGAGTATCCGGCCAAAACTGTATTCGCCAGGCCTGATTGCCCTCCGTTACTGGACCGAAGTTCACCAGTTGTAGGGTTTGCCACGTCATCATGGCTGCGCGCCAGGCATCACGGCTTTGCTCCAGGGAGGCGGAGTCGGAGGGGTTTTGGCAAAATCGTTCAAGACTCTTGCGTAGCTCTGCGGTGGAACGCGAAAAATCCTGATGCCACGGCATGATCAGGTTATCTGCGGTATTCGTTAAGGCCTGTTCGAACGCGGAAGCCGTGGGTTTGGGCGTACAGGCGAACAAGGTGGTGAGCAGCAGTAACATCAATCGAGTTGGCATGGATTACTTGGCCATTAAAGTGAATTAAGAAATGCCAGCAGCGCTTCGCGCTTGTCGGCGGTCAGCTGGCGCACAGCCTGCTGGCTTGCATCGGCTTCACCACCGTGCCAAAGAATCGCTTCCAGCAGATTGCGGGCGCGCCCGTCGTGAAGAAAGAAAGTGTGACCGGTCACGGTTTCGGTCAGGCCGATCCCCCACAGCGGCGGTGTGCGCCATTCACTGCCACTGGCGAGAAATTCGCCGCGGCCGTCGTCGAGACCCGGACCCATGTCGTGCAGCAGTAGATCCGTGAATGGGTGAATCGTCTGCTGACTTAACCACTCGTGGAATGAATTGCCCGTGGTCCAGGTGGGGGTGTGGCAGGCGGCGCAGCCGGAATCGACAAATACATTCCAGCCGGCCTGTACCTTGGGGTCATCAATATTTCGTCGCACCGGCACCGCCAAGTTAGCCGTATAAAAATCCACCTGCTCCTGGATTTGTGCCGCCAACTCGGGCGCCCCACCGCTGGATGCCTGGCAAGTTGCGGCCGAGACGGGGCAGTCCTCATCAGGGAGCAGTCTGGAAGTGATCCCCATATCATTGACGAAGGCGGCCGCGTTTTGCTGCGGCAGCGAAGGTTGACCGGCTTTCCAGCCAAACCGTCCCAAAACCGTCAGGCCCCCGCTAAGGTCCCAGACCCGGTTTGCGCGTCCCGAAATACCGTCGCCATCGGCGTCGTTCGGGTCTTCGCGCGCTACTATGTGGGCGGCATCCAGCGCTGCCAGGAGTCCCAGTCCGATCATTGGCGGAGCTACTCTTGCAGACAGTTGCACCTGCGGGTGCAGAGGTCCGTAGTTAGTGTCCAAGATAGTGAGTGTCGGCTGTCGCAGCATCACCTGCGCACCATCGGATAGGGTCACCGGCTGTTCCCGGTAGCTCACCTGGACGCGGCCCTCTGGTGCCAGATTGGTGACGGCAAAATCCTGCAGTTGTAGCCCGTAGGTGGGTTCTGGAACATTGCCCAACCTGCGCAACAGCTCCTGATCTCGGCCATCCGAATCCGGCGGAATGCTAAGCCGCACTAGCATCGAGACTCTATTGGCAAGTTCGGGCTCCGGAGGATGCCCGCGACCATCTTTAATGTGGCAGTTCTGGCAGGCGTTGGTATTGAGAAGCGGTCCCAAGCCGTCCCTCGCTGTGGTGGAGGATGGGGCTGTCACCCAAGGGTTGCGGAAGAAACTGTTGCCGACGCTAAAGTCGAGACGCCGTTGCAACGGCATATTGGCAGCAGGCAGAGAAAATGCGGAATGATGGTCGCTGCGGATACTGGTATCGCCGCCAAGCCTTTCGCCCGGCATCGGCGGTGCGGATGCTGCAGCCGTACTGCTCATCATCGCGAAGATGACGAGCAGTCGAAACACAAAGTTACCGTATTGGATGTTAGAAGCTGTGGTCTGCATTGTCCGGCGCAAAGTGACTTATGCCGAGCGTCTTGGCGATCTCTTCGATGACAGTGGTTTCCGCTACCAATGCCTGGATGCTGTTTTTAATGAGAGTGGCTCCAGCGCTATTGCCCTCGGCGATCATCTGGTCAAATTTCATGGATTTGGCGGGATCTTCCGCTGCGGCGACCATGGCGTGCAGCGCCGCTTCGGTATTGTCCAGTGCGGTTTCCATCCGCTGATGCAATGCGGGGTTTTTGGTCTTGATGAATTCCGCAAGGGATGTGCCTTTAACGAGTCCACCGTCAACCCGCGAGTATTGGCCGTTATAAACGTTGGCGATGCCTTTGGCGTTGTAATAGTGAGCGTTGTGGGTGTTATCACTGAAGCAATCCTGCTCGTCTTCGGTGGAGTTGGCCTCTAGGGCGACTTTCATACGCTCGCCCGCAAGTTCGCCAAGTGCCAGGCTGCCCATGCCAAACAGCATAATCTTCAGCGCATTGTTAGGGTTTTGCAGTAGATCATTGCGATAACTGCCTTTGGGTGCCCAGATTCCCGCCATCTCTTCCAGGTCTTTCACCAAAAGATCGGTGGCCGCTTGAAGATAATCCCGGCGACGGTCGCAGTTGCCGTTCGTGCACTCTTTGCCGATGGCAAAATCTGTATAGGGTCGTTCTCCGGCGCCAGCGTTGGTGCCGTTCAAATCCTGACCCCAAAGCATAAATTCGATAGCGTGATAACCGGTGGCAACGTTGACCTCGGACCCTCCCAACTCATTCAGGTCCACCAATAGTTCTGGGGTGATGGAAGTCAGCGGCAAGGCGGTGGTGCCAAGCTTCAGTTCTTTGTTCGCAACCACATTCGCGGTCGCCGCAATATTGCCCATTTCATGATGATAATTCTTGGCAACATAGTCGATCATGCCTTCGTCCAGCGGCCAGGCGTTTACCTGCCCCTCCCACTCGTCGACCGGCGGATTGCCGAAGCGGAAGACTTCACTTTGAGTGTAGGGGATGCGGGCGGTGATCCAGGCAATACGGGCCTTGTCCAAACTTTCGGAGCTTGGATTGGCCAACAGTTGCTGGATTTCCTTTTGCAGGTTTTTGGCCTGGAGCAGAGCATCGTCAAAAGTGGCGTACGCAATGTCCGCATATGTTTTGGCCACATCGCTGGCACTAACGGCTGCTTGAGCTGGCCCCGCTGCTAGCAAGCCAGCCAGGACCAGGGAGGAATAAATGGTTTTCACAATGAGACCTCGTTGCAGTGAATTGCATGGAGATTCGAACGGGCTCGCACAATAATACAAATAATAATTGTTATCAATTGTGTGTGGCGCAACTGCTAATCGAGCAACTAACAGCTGCTAATCGAACAAGTCGTCAGCGCGTGAGCAACTAGTTGTGCGTGCCGAGCCTTGGAAAGAGGTTCATGGTCAACGGATATTCGAGGTGGATAACTTGGGTTTGCGTGCGGCGCGAAACACCAGTACGACCTTGCCAATGGTTTGTACAATTTCTGCTCCGGTCTGTTCGCAAAGATCGGTGACAACTTGTTTGCGCTCTTCGCGGTCCTCCATCGCCAACTTCACCTTGATTAGCTCGTGGTCGTCCAGTGCTCGCTGAAGTTCGGCGATGACTCCTTCGCTAAGTCCTTTGCCGGCGACAGTGACCACGGGCTTCAGTCCATGACCTATAGTGCGGTAACGCTTTTTGGTATCGGTGTCTAAACTCATAAAACTGCCTTTGTTCATAGCTACAGCCTATCGGCTGTTCTTAGGGATTCAACTTCACTTTTCCCGCGTAGATGCAATAATACCCGGCCTGCTGAACCCGGCAGCGCCTCACGACGGCGAATTCGGCTGAAGTGCGGGCATATTGTAGCGACTCACCCTCTCGCGAGCTCAAGGTTTTTATGGCGCGATCAAAAAGCAGCAGCCGTTGGCTGCAAGAACATTTCAACGACCACTATGTCAAAGAGTCCCAAAAAGACGGTTATCGATCGCGCGCGAGTTACAAACTGTTGGAGATCCAGCAAAAGGACCGGCTTTTTAAGCCAGGAATGGTGGTGGTTGATCTCGGCGCAGCGCCTGGGGGGTGGTCTCAGGTTGTGGCTCAGCTGGTCGGTGACAAAGGGATGGTGTTGGCTTCGGACATCTTGCCTATGGACAGTCTTGAGGGAGTGACATTTATTCAGGGCGATTTCACCGAGATTGAGGTTTTTGACCAATTGGTGGCAGCTTTGGATGGGCGGCAGGTGGATGTTGTAATTTCGGACATGGCCCCCAATATGAGCGGCATACCGGGCGTGGATCAGCCAAAGGCTATGCACTTGGTGGAACTGGCGTTGGATATGACTCGCCAAGTGGTGAGGCCGGGCGGGGCGTTCGTCAGCAAGGTGTTTCATGGCGAAGGCTTTGATAATTGGATGAAAGAGTGCAAGCAGCAGTTTGAAAAAGTATCGACGCGCAAGCCCGATGCGTCTCGCTCAAGGTCCCGGGAAGTCTACGTAGTTGGAAAAGGATTCCGCGGATAATAAAGGTTGACGATGGAGTATCACGCTTTAACCATTGTCGCTGCGTATTAAAACGCACAGTTTTAGGGTACTAATTCCTGCAGTTTAGGACCGGCATGGTGTCTATACTGCAATTTACACGCTCACTATGTGGAGCTTTCGTGGTATCTGAGGAGAGCCTCAATTGAACGACATGGCAAAAAATCTCGTACTTTGGCTGGTTATCGCGGCGGTTCTGTTTACCGTCTTTGAAAACTTTAAAGATCATGAACCCAAGGGCGAGCTTACGTATTCTCAGTTCGTCCACGCGGTGCAGGAAAACCAGGTGCGGGAAGTTGTCATTGATGACACGCATATCCGTGGTATCCGCATCGATAACACACCTTTTGTTGTGGTGCGCCCTCAGTTGTGGGATGAAAAACTCGTGGATGATCTGCTGGCTCACGACGTCGTAATCAAAGGAGCCGAGCCCCACTCGCCAAGTCTTTGGGAGCAATTGCTGGTCGCCAGTTTCCCTATTCTTCTTTTTATTGCCGTGTTCATCTTTTTTATGCGGCAGATGCAGGGCGGAGCTGGTGGTCGCGGCGGTCCTATGAGTTTTGCTAAAAGCCGTGCGCGCTTGTTAGGTGACGATCAGATAAAAACCACCTTCGCCGATGTGGCGGGCGTGGACGAGGCCAAAGAGGAAGTGCAGGAATTGGTGGAGTATCTGCGCGATCCGGGCCGTTTCCAGCGTCTCGGTGGTCGCATCCCGCGCGGAGTGCTGATGGCAGGTCCTCCCGGAACAGGTAAAACTTTGCTCGCTAAAGCCATTGCAGGCGAAGCTAAGGTGCCGTTTTTCTCCATCTCCGGTTCTGACTTCGTCGAAATGTTCGTCGGCGTGGGCGCGTCTCGTGTTCGCGATATGTTTGATCAGGCGAAGAAACAAGCGCCGTGTATCATTTTTATTGACGAGATCGACGCGGTTGGCCGGCATCGCGGTGGCGGCCACGGTGGTGGCAACGACGAGCGCGAGCAGACCTTGAACCAGCTGTTGGTCGAGATGGACGGGTTTGAGGGCAATGAAGGCATTATTGTGATTGCGGCGACTAACCGTCCGGATGTGCTGGATCGCGCGCTGCTGCGTCCCGGCCGTTTCGATAGGCAGGTGAACGTGGGCCTGCCGGATGTTCGCGGTCGTGAACAAATTTTGAAAGTGCATATGCGTAAGGTCCCATTAGATGAGCGCGTTGATTCAAAAATAATTGCCCGTGGCACACCTGGATTTTCTGGTGCCGATTTGGCGAACTTGGTCAATGAAGCCGCACTTTTGGCGGCGCGCGCTAATAAGCGCGTAGTAACGGAAGAAGAGTTTGAAAAAGCGCGCGACAAGATTCTGATGGGCACTGAACGCCGCACTCTGGTGATGTCGGAGAAGGAAAAAGAAGCCACGGCATACCATGAAGCTGGCCATGCGATTATTGGTTTCCTATCTGCGGAGCACGATCCCATCCACAAGGTGACCATTATTCCGCGAGGCAGGGCGCTCGGCGTGACCCAATTCCTCCCAGAGGGCGATCGCATCAGTGAGAGTCGTCGCAAGCTTTTAGGAGATATCGCTACGTTGTACGGCGGTCGTATTGCGGAAGAAATGGTGTATGGCTCGGAAGGTGTTAGTACGGGAGCTTATCAGGACATTAAGATGGCAACTTCTATAGCTCGTGCGATGGTGATGAGCTACGGCTTGTCTGAAAAGCTCGGCCCGCTGGATTACGACGCTAAAGACGACGACTACATGGGCGGCCGGAAGATTTCCAGCCATACCCAAATGTTGATTGACGAGGAAGTAAAAGTTATCACCGACGATTGTTATGGGCGTGCGAGGACCCTGCTGAGAGAAAACGAGGATATTCTCATCGCCATGAAAAATGCGTTGGTGGAATTTGAAACCCTCGATTCAGAGCAGGTTGGTGATCTGATGGCTCGCCGCAAGGTACGACCTCCGCGGGAATGGCGGGACGGTGATGTCGGTGGTGCTAAAACCAAGAACGATGACGGTACGGACCGCGGCACAGTGGGTAAGCCTGCAGAAGAAGTTTAGAGTCGGTTCCGTGATCAATATCCAAGGCCAGACACAATTGTCTGGCCTTTTTATTTGTTGGTAGGCCTTTCTTCTTGTTTATTGGTAAACCTTTCTTCGGCTGCCGGATTCTTTTGTTGGTAAGTGCATGTATCGATTTTTTGGCTCGCGTGTCCTGGATTGTTCGGTGCCCAGGATTATGGGCATTCTCAATGTCACACCGGATTCGTTTTTTGATGGCGGATCATGTTATCGAAACGGCGAGCTGCAGCTGGATTTAGCTTTGCGCCAGGCGGAGCGCTTGGTGCAGGAGGGTGCGGATTTTCTCGATATCGGCGGTGAATCCACCAGGCCTGGAGCACGACCCGTCTCATCTCAAGAGGAATGCGATCGCGTTCTACCAGTAGTTGAGGCAGTTGCACACAGGTTAGACGTGGTGATATCGGTGGATACCAGTAACCCGGAGCTTATTACCGAAGCCGCCGAGCTTGGCGCTGGATTGATTAATGATGTGCGAGCGCTCCAGGTCCCCGGCGCGATGGAGGCTGCCGCCGCTTCGGGTGTTGCTGTCTGTTTAATGCATATGCTCGGCTCACCCGGGAATATGCAGAATCAACCTTCCTATCAGGACGTCGTCGAGGATGTATTGGATTTTCTGAGGCAGCGCAAGCGCGCGTGCCTCGCCAGTGGCATTGTCGAGGATGCCATCTGGGTCGATCCAGGTATCGGATTTGGCAAAACGGACGAGCATAACCTCTCACTTATTCGTGAGCTTGAACGCTTGTCGGAACTGGGACCAGTACTGCTGGGCGTGTCGCGCAAGTCGATGTTTGGCCGGTTGTTAGGGCGGGAAACGTCTCAGCGTTTGTCGGGCAGTCTCGCGGCGGGACTTATCGGGGTGCAGAGGGGCGCGCGCATTTTACGAGTTCACGATGTAGGTCCGACCCGCGATGCGCTTGAAATCTTGCGTATGATCGGTTGAGTGAGTTTTGTTATTCTGCGCCCTTAAAAAATGAATTTGTTAATTGAATTGGGGGCTGTGCATGGCACGCAAATATTTTGGAACCGATGGCATTCGCGGTCGGGTAGGGCAGGCTCCAATCACGCCGGATTTCTTTTTGCATTTGGGTTGGGCTGTGGGCAAAGTTTTGGCCGGTGACCCATCGCTGGATATGAAAGCGCCGATGGTGTTGATTGGTAAAGACACGAGAATTTCCGGTTACATGTTTGAATCCGCGCTTGAAGCTGGGTTGATCAGCGCTGGCGTGGATGTGGGGTTGCTAGGACCTATGCCCACGCCAGCCATTGCCTATCTCACCCGCACATTTCAAGCGCGAGCCGGGATTGTCATCAGCGCATCTCACAATCCCTATGCGGACAACGGCATTAAATTGTTCAGCACGGACGGCGGCAAATTGAGTGATGAGTTGGAAATGGCTATTGAGGCGCAACTCGATCAGCCTATGTCGACTGCAGCACGTCTTGGTAAAGCACGCAGGATCGGTGATGCGGAAGGTCGTTATATTGAGTTTTGTAAAGGCAGCTTGCCGTGGGGATTTTCTCTCGCAGGGATGAAGCTGGTGGTGGATTGCGCCAACGGCGCAACGTACAAAGTTGCCCCCGAAGTGTTTCGCGAGCTGGGCGCCGCCGTGACATCATTGGCAGTTTCCCCTGATGGGGTAAATATCAACAAAGACTGCGGCTCTACCGATGTTGGAGAATTGCAGGCAAGAGTGTTGGCGGAAGGCGCAGACCTTGGCATCGCCTTCGACGGCGATGGTGATCGGGTGATTTTTGTCGACCACACCGGCGCCGAAGTCGATGGTGATGAGTTGCTTTATATTATCGCGCTACATAAACAGCTTTTCGACGGCGGGTGCTCTGGCGTCGTTGGCACTTTAATGACGAATTTCGGTTTCGAGTTAGCGCTCAAGGAATCCGGCGTTCCATTTGCGCGCGCCAAAGTTGGTGATCGCTACGTTTTGGAAATGATGAAAGAGCGCGATTGGTCATTGGGGGGGGAGTCATCCGGACACATTGTTTGCGGCGATGCCACGACAACGGGAGACGGTATCATATCCGCGCTGCAGGTATTGCGCGCGTTGCAAAAGACGGGCAAATCTTTGGCGGATGCGCGCAGTGGTCTCAACAAAACGCCGCAGTGCATGATCAACGTGCCCGTAACCGTAAAAACGGATCTGGGGCGTAATGAAGCGATTCAAACCGCAGTAGCTCGGGTAGAAGCAAAGCTAGAGGGGCGAGGGCGCGTGTTGTTACGCGCATCGGGTACCGAGCCAGTAATTCGTGTGATGGTTGAAGGACCGCGTATCGAGCTAGTCAAATCACTGGCGGCGGAACTCGCAGATGCGGTGCGGGCGGCAGTTTGAAATAGTGGCAAATAACTATATTGCGGGCATTGTCTCCGACGGTATTCTCGGATACCATTTGCGCCCGTTTCGCCAAGGGCCATTAAGTCGCATTCAGATGATGCTCCCAGATTCTGAGAAAGACTCCGAGAATCGTTATGCGACGCCCAATCGTAATAGGTAATTGGAAATTACACGGCGATCAGCAATTTGTTTCCGAATTGTTGCGGGAGCTGATGGCGGGTTGGATGGGTGTTCATCGGGCGGAAGTGGTGATATGTCCCTCCTATGCTCATGTGGATCTGGCGTGTCGCGCGCTAAGCCATTCCAACATCGGGTTGGGCTCGCAGGATGTCAGTCCATACGTCGAAGGGGCGTACACGGGCGAAGTCTCTGCAAGTATGTTGCACGATCTTGGATGTCACTACGCAATCGTTGGGCATTCAGAGAGGCGCCGCTGGTATGGCGAGAACAACGAACTAATCGCCCGAAAATTTGAATCAGCACAGGAAGCCCACTTAGTGCCGATATTATGTGTCGGCGAAAGTGCAAAAGAGCGTGAGCAGGGAATTACCCTGGACGTAATTGATAAGCAAATCATGGCTGTTGCTAATTACTGCAGTTATGAGCGGATAGCCCGAGGCGTCATCGCATACGAACCACTTTGGGCAGTAGGTACGGGCAAAATTGCATCACCACAGCAGGCTCAGCAGGTGCATGAATTTATTCGTGACCGTTTGGGTGCAGCCGGAGTGGTAACCCGCATCGTGTATGGTGGCAGCGTAACACCCCAGAACGCCCAGGCGATGTTTGCAATGCCTGACATTGATGGCGCTTTGGTCGGTGGCGCCGCTTTGAGAGCGAATGATTTTTTAGAGATATGCCGGGCCGCTGAATAGCGCTTAAGGCTAGAGACTTCGAGAATGGAAAGTATTCTGCTGGTAGTACATGTTATCGTTGCGCTGGCCATTGTCGGCTTGATTATGTTGCAGCAAGGTAAAGGCGCGGAAATGGGTGCGTCTTTTGGTGGTGGCGCATCGCAAACGGTTTTTGGTTCAGTTGGCTCGGGAAATTTCTTTTCTCGTATGACCGCAATTCTGGTAGCTGTTTTTTTTGTTACTAGTTTCGTGTTGGCGATAATGGCAAAAAGCAGCATCGAGCTTGATGATCCGCTAATTCCTGAGTTAGAAACAATATCCGAAGTTCCGGCATCCGCACCAGCGGCTACCGATGAAGTTCCAGAGGCTCCAGCCGGTTCAGCTTCTGATGAGGTGCCTGCGTTAGAGCAGGATGCTTCTCCGGAAGTGGAGTAATTTTTAAAACTTTTGCCCAAGTGGTGGAATTGGTAGACACGCTATCTTGAGGGGGTAGTGGCGTAAGCTGTGCCGGTTCGAGTCCGGCCTTGGGCACCATTTCTATACGGCATGCTTAGGCATCGCGCGATAAAAGCCTTCCAGTGGAAGGCTTTTTCTTTTTCTGCGTTTTTTCGCTTACCTATCGTCTTATGACGGTTAAACTGCTTCGTGGGATGGGGTTTGCCCCCGTGACATTCTCGCGAGGATCTATGCATCAGTATTCGGGTGTTCTCAAAGTTAATCTGTCCGCATTGCGTCGAAACTGGCGGGTAATGCGCGAACGTTTTTCTGGACAAGACTGCGGCGCAGTAGTGAAGGCAAACGCCTACGGTTTGGGTGTCGCCCCGGTGGTGCAGTCGCTTTACAGTGAAGGTTGCCGGCAATTTTTTGTTGCGACATATGACGAGGCAATCCAGGTTAAGCGTCTTATCCCCGAGTCGGTGGACATTTTTGTTCTTCAGGGTGTTTGCCCCGGTATGGAGCAAAGGTTCTGCGATGAGGATCTGGTGCCGGTCATTTTCTCCACTGAAATGTTGCGTAGGTGGATGGCGGTTACCGTGATCGGCCGCCGCCGCTGCGCACTCAAAATCAACACAGGCATGAATCGGCTGGGCTTGGAGCCTGAGGATTTCTTGGCATTTGCAGATGAGGTGGCATTTCCCCAAACGATTGGTGTTGAGCTTGTAATGAGCCACCTGGCGTGTGCTGACGAGCCACAACATCCATTAAACATTTCTCAGTTGGAAAGGTTTCGGCCGATTGTGGAAATGGTGCGCCAGCGATTTCCCCAAACAAGAATATCCCTGGCTAATTCGGCTGGTATTTTTCTTGGAGATGCATGGCATTTTGATCTGGCACGGCCGGGCATCGCGCTCTATGGTGGCAGTTGTGTCCCCGAGTTGCGCGCGCGCTTATCCACCGTGGTCACCTTGAAGCTGCCGGTAATTCAGTTGCGGACCATTTTCGCAGGCGAGTCGGTTGGTTATGGTGGTGATTTTGTGGCACAGGAGGAAATGCGCATCGCGATTGTTAGCGGGGGCTATGCCGACGGATTGTTGCGGCGTTTAGCGCCGCGTTTTGCAGGTTGGTGCGAGTGGTATTTGCCCATGCTGGGGCGAGTTTCCATGGACTCCTGTGCGTTTGATGTCAGTCAATTGCCGTCAGAAATATTGCCTCGCGAGGGTGATTTTATTGAAATCATAGGAGATCACGTGTCTCTTGACGATGCCGCGAAAGCGGCCGATACAATCAGTTATGAACTGTTGACTCGCCTGGGAGATCGCTTACAGAAAGTCTATTTCGAAGATGCGGATCACTTAAGCCCGCCCATTTAATTTATCCGTTTTAGTCTTTTGGGAAATCTGCGTGGACGTCAAACAGCTTCTGGATATCCTCTCCGATGGTGAATTTCATTCTGGTGAAAATCTGGGTTTGCGGCTTGGGATAACCAGGGCGGCGGTGTGGAAGCGTCTGCAATATTTAGCTGTCCTGGACATTCCTGTGGAGGCGAGCAGGGCGCGCGGCTATCGGATTTTGGGAGGTATGGATCTGCTCAGTCGTGATCGCATCCTTTCCGCGCTCGCCCCTGACGCTCGGGTTCTCCTTGGGAATTTGTCGTGCTTGCTTGAAGTTGAGTCCACCAACAGCTCGTTATTGCAAAGCGGTGGATGCGGAGATGTATGCCTTGCCGAGCGACAAACGGCCGGGCGGGGTCGCCGGGGCCGGCAATGGTTCAGTCCTTATGGTCGCAATCTTTATTTATCCGTGCGCTGGCACTTTGATCAGGGCATCACCGCCCTGGAAGGGTTGAGTCTTGCGGTTGGTGTCTTGCTGGCTGAAACACTGGATCGCATCGGAATCGCAAATATTCATCTCAAGTGGCCAAACGACCTTTTGTGTGGCGGCAATAAGCTGGGTGGCATATTGATTGAGGTTGGTGGCGACCTCACTGGTGAGTGTGTTGTTGTAGTAGGCATCGGGTTAAATATTTCTATGTCGGATGTATTGCGAGACGGTGCGGCGACAAGAATTGATCAGCCTTGGACTGACCTCAAGCAGTTGGGATTTTCGGCAAGCCGCAATGATTTGTGCGGGGCTATATTGTCCTCTCTGTTGCCCGCGCTAAATGATTATCCTGTTCATGGTTTTGAGCAATATCAGGATCGTTGGCAAAGTCGTTGTGCTTATTTGAATCAGCCGATACAAGTTTTTTTGCCGACGGGCAATTGCGAGGGGATTTTGCTTGGCGTTGATGGGCAGGGCGCGCTGCGTGTGGCGACAAAAGAAGGTGAATTATTATTCTCTGGCGGTGAGATTTCGTTGCGGAGTGCGGTGTGATCGTCGATGTAGACATTGGCAATACGCGTATCAAATGGCGCATTGTGGGCGAAGCTGACATTTTTTATTTCAGTGGCGATGATCAATTTCCTGAGCAATGGAGAGCTCTGCCGCAGGGTTCTCGTTTTCGAGTGAGTTCGGTGTTGAGTGCTGACCAGACTCATAAATTCTGCGATCAGCTTGCGCTGCTCTCAGCGGCGCCTGTGGAGATCGCCACAGTTAGGAGTTCTTTTGGTGGTGTCTCGGTAGCGTATCGAGATGTGGCGAGTTTTGGTGTTGATCGCTGGCTCGCGCTATTGGCGGCACGCAAACGTTGTCCAGCAATGGATTGTGTTGTTGTTCATGCGGGAACAGCATTAGTGGCGGATTTTCTACGTGCCGACGGACAACATCTGGGTGGTTATATTATCGGCGGCTGGCAGACTTCTCTGCGCGCCCTTGGCGAAGCTGCACAGGTTCTTCAGTCGTCAATTGGTGGTCAACTAAATCCCACACATGGATTTCCCGGTACCACTACAATGGAATGCATCGCCGCCGGTACATCATTGCTTTTTCGCGGGTTTCTGCTGGAGTTGGCGTGTGCTGCGTCGGCGCATCTCAATTCGCCGGCATGGTTGTTTGCTGGCGGCGATGCGGACAAACTGGTGCAGTTGTATGAGGGGCTGGAGAAAGCGTATATGCCTGAAGATTTCGCCATGGGCAATCCGCAATGTGTGCCTGCGCTAGTGCTTGACGGGCTTGCCATAGCGCTTCCCTAAGGCTCTCCAACACAATTATTTATTTTCCTGCTAATTAAGCGGGGAATAACAATAACGATAACTGCTGCACGGGTGCGTCCGGTTCCAATGCGTTGGATATTTTTTTTCTTGCTCGCTGCTAATGCGGCTTTTTTCCTTTGGCGCGTGTTGTCTGTGCCTGCGGCGAGCCCGACCGTTGCACCTATGATCAATACAACGTTTGCTCCCTCGGCGTCTGCAAGACAGGTGAAACTGCTCCGCGAGCTGGCGCCGGGCGCAGTTCGGGCGCGCACTGAAGCGCCGATTGTTAAAAATCCGTCTCTGTGCGTTATGGTGGGTGCTTTTGCATCACAAGTTGATGCGCAGGAATTCATGACGCGTTTGGCGGCGCTTGATGTGGTTTCATTTGATCACCCATTAGATTTGTCTGCTGGCGAAGGCTATTGGGTTTATTTGCAGCCTTTTGCTAATCGCGACCAGGCTCGTCGGCGATTGGCGGAGCTTCAGGCAAGAGGTATTGATAGCTATATTATTCCCAAGGGAGAGCTGGAAAATGGCATTTCATTAGGTGTTTTCACGCGGCGAGATCTTGCGGAGGCGCGCCTTGTGGAGCTGAAGCGTCTAGGACTTTCGGTGGATTTATACAACATCGAGCGGTCGTATCGAGAGCACTGGGTAATGCTGGGCGAATCAGAGGAGCACAAGTTGGACGAGTCTGTCTGGTTGGCTCTGTTGCGGGAAAACATTTCCCTCCGGCGCAGACAAAATTTGTGTTCAGATGTTGCTTCCGCGAAAAACTTTCACTAGAATCCCGCCTCCACAAACGATGGCCCACCCGAGATGGGTGTCTGCAATCGATTTGGAGCGCTTGAAAAATAGTTGCTGGCGTAGCTCAGTAGGTAGAGCAGCTGACTTGTAATCAGCCGGTCGGGGGTTCGATTCCTCTCGCCAGCTCCAGCTT
>DJFQ01000074.1:0-2546 GCA_002432095.1 Marinagarivorans sp. UBA5868
TGGTGTTTGCCATCGCATCCGGCGATGGTTTGCTTGGAGAGCTGCAGTTTATGCTGCTCGGATTTTTTCTTTTCTTTATGATTTTTTGGATAATGATTGCCTGGATTTTTTAGTGATTTTATCGCCCGCTGCAATTCGATAGGTTTATAACTTGCTCGACCGGAAAAGCCTCCCGTCACCTCCAGTACCGTGCCCTCCAAATCAGTAAAAACAAAATGCCATAATGATTATCCACATCATCAAAGCCAGTGAATGTGACGAATTGGCTAGTCCTTAACACCGCTATATACCTGCAACCGAAATTGCACAGCCATCCGAAGGATATTATTCCCTGACAGACGGACGCTGCGGCGCTGGGGGCTCTTACTTGGTTTGCTGTTCCCTGATTTTATCCAGGTGGCCGCTGATCACTTCAAAGGCTTTCTCCTGGCTCCATAAAGGGGCCAATATATGATTGGTATTGTGCATTTCGTAAAAATGAAATTTCCCCGTGCGCCTGAGTGTCTTCATTCCTTTGCTGAGGGCAACTTTCAGCAACGGCAGAATCGTTTCGTCTGTGCTGCAAAGTAGCAGTATGTCAGTGCCGCTGCGTGCCAAATCCTGCAGCTGCTGAACCAATACATCTTTTTGGTTGTTGTCGATGCGTCTGTCTTTCGAGCGTAGCAGGGAAGGCAGCGTCTTCGGCAGCCGCTTTATGGCACCGGTCAACAAATTCAGAGAACGCCTTCGCCACCGTATTAGCTGCGGCCAATTGAAAGGATTGGCAAAAAAATAGGCGTAGCTGAAAAAGGAAACACTGTCAGCAAATTGTTCGTAGCTCGCCTTTTTCTGTATACCGTCCGCGGCGTTTTGAGGTTTTTGAAAGCGCAGCGGATTGATCAACACCAGCCCATCCAAACCGTTGCGCTCGACGGCGTAGCGCAAACATTGATAGGCCCCCGCGCAGAGTCCGAGCAAAACAATGCGTTTGGCTCCCGCATTTCGCTTTAAGTACTGAATGCTCGCTTCGATATCATTAATGGTTGAATCCAGGTACAGGCTATTGCGTTGTTCACCGCTGCGGGCCGGACTGTCCCCCAGACCCTGAACGTCCAGCCGCAATACCGTAAACCCATGCGCCGCCCAGCCTCGTGACCATTCGGTGTAATTACGGTTAATGCCTACGCGATGGTTGGCGCCGCCGTTGACCAATATCACGGCAATATTATTATGTATCGTCGGGTCCACCGGGGCGCTGAGCACACCGAATAGGCAGGACTCCGCATCCAGAAAAACGCCCTGTTCAAACCAGCGCTGTCCCATGTCATCGCGCAACTCAACCCGCTGAGGAAACGGGCATTTAGAATTCTCTTCGCCTTTAGCAAGGAGTGAAGTGCTTGTTGAAGAGCTGTTGTCGTTTTTCAGCCAGTTCTCCACTTCCCGAATAATCTCGTGAGGCAGCTCCATCTTGTCCAGGATTTCATTGATGTCGCACAGAACACGCTCTTCCAGAGAGACGGCTACGCCGTTATTGCGCAGGGCTGTAGCGAATTTGGCTTCATTCGAATTTGCATCTTTCACAAAAACGCAGGCACGCTGCACCAAGCTTTTGTTTAGGTTTTTTAGATCGAGTTTTTGAAGATGATCTGCAAAATCTCGGGCAATCAAAAAGCCGAACGCTTCGCTATCCCCGTCTTGCCATCTCTTGCTGCGCAGTTTGTCAGGATTCGCTGTGATCACGCTTTCCTGCATTTTTGCCGCGCGCAGAAAATTTTTTCCGCTCAGGTAGGGCGCCCAAAGAATGAGGCCGCGAATATCAGTCCTCTCTTGAGCGGCCTGTGTCGCCAAAGAGGCGCCCAATAGCACGCCGAAGAGGTTTATCTCGTCGACGGAAGCGATTTGCTTGAGTGAATCGACGGCGCAGTGGATGCTGGCCAGCCAAGCTTTGAGGCGATCTGGATCGCGCGGATGGCCTCCTGAATCGCCTGTCCCAGGATAGTCGAAGCGTAAACAGGGGAATCCCGCGCGGGACCATTGCTGCGCGCTATACCGATACGCCGGGTATAGCAACATCGCTTCGGAGCCGAAGGTGTTACACAACACAATACCCTGGTTATGCCGGGTCTCACCTGATGCCGGGTGATACCAGGCAAAAATAGGCGTGCCGTCCACCTCTAGCCAAATCGGCAGAG
The DNA here is from genome assembly GCA_002432095.1 of Marinagarivorans sp. UBA5868. Lineage (GTDB taxonomy): Bacteria > Pseudomonadota > Gammaproteobacteria > Pseudomonadales > Cellvibrionaceae > UBA5868. The sequence continues at coordinate 2,172 of DJFQ01000074.1, forward strand.
CACCGTCGGAAGCGCGAATTTCTTTATTAACATGTTGTTCAGTCTGAATCGACTTTACGTCCAACTCGGCAATGATGTTCATCGGCGGTACCGCTCAAGCACCCGGTTCACGAATGGAAATGGGGTAGGATTTGTGTCCATTAAACATCGCTACCGCGCCTCTCAGTGGCTTATCGGTAAGTGATGCCGCTAATTTCACTCTTCTTTCAGTCCCCGGTGCCATATCGAAATAATTATCATCGGTCAAAAAAGGATAAACATTGATCGCCAGTGCGCGGGCAAAACGTTTGGTTTTAATCACCAACTCATAATCTCCGTTTTTCTGCGCTTCGGCCCAAACCTCAAGTTCCGGTTCTTCGCTGATATGCAATCCCG
>DJFQ01000074.1:2571-3601 GCA_002432095.1 Marinagarivorans sp. UBA5868
GGGCAGAGTCATTCGGTGCAGCCCACAACCTGGCGTGCAAAAGCGTGAATTCTCGCGGTCCAAAACGGTACGCATAGGTGGAATCAAAAAATCCGCCGAGCAAGGCTTCCACGTTCCAACATTTTTGTTGTCTTTCAGCAACGTTCAGAGGGATTCTTTTGCTCGCTGCGACCTTGCCGTCGGCGGTGTAGCGCAACAATTCCAATTCGGTGCTCAGTGCGGCGCTTTTTTCGTTAGCAAGGTGCAAGGACAAGCCGTCCAGACCGTTGTCGACGAACCATAAGCACAACGGCTTCCACACGCGTTTCAAATAGTAATAAATGGATTTACGCAATCCTTCCGCGTCAATCAATCCCCAGCCCGCACCCATTTGTAAATCGCGCAGCAACCAGATCAGGGCGCCATTGCAAGGCGAGGACTGGCTGCGCCACTGCGCGATGACGCGTGACATGACTTCGCCGCAACACACCTTGGATAAATAAAAATACCGCTCCGGATTTTGATGACGCAGCGCGCGCGTATCGACGCAGAAAAGCGTTTCCATGTAGTGATCATTGATATCAGAGAAGTCCCAGCCAGAGCTTACATCGCGGGGTACACCTGCCTTGTAATCGGGATGGGTGGGAAATGCGGCTTGGCCGGGTAAAAACGGCAACAGGCCGCGATTTTCCGGTACATGGGAAAAGGCCAAACATTCGCTGGCAAATCTCGGGGTGTTGACCCGTGCATCGTCCAGGCTGCGACGATAGCCGCCAACGCCAAAATAATGGCTGACGCCTTGAGTGACTTTAAATGGCAGCGCACCGCCAGCCGGGGATGACGGCCAGTAGGTAATTGCTGGCGCATGATCCACGCACCATGAGGCAAGTGTCTCGCGAAAAAAAGCGTGTTGATCGCCATTGAGGGGCATTCCCAGCATAACGGTCTGCTGTTCAATTTCGCTGTTGCCGCACAGCATGGCGATTGACGCACGGCCGCGCAGACGGTGTAGCACCTGCAGACATTCAGTTTCGGCGTTACGATAAAATTC
>DJFQ01000074.1:3634-11842 GCA_002432095.1 Marinagarivorans sp. UBA5868
TAATTAAAGGTCCCGCTGACACGCAACATGTTGACACCCGCATCGCGAAGCTCCAACAGTGCTGCGCGCATTGTGGTTTCGACACTTGCTTTGGTAAGCGATTTTCGAAAATCCAGCGGCGTCCAGCAGGCGCCGCGGCAAAAAATCTCAACACCGTTTACCGAAAGTCCAAAATCGGTCTCCGGCACGTCGTCGGGTGTGGCCGCTAAAGCCAAATTTCGCCAGTTAAATACCCTAAAGCCAATCGGGTCGAACTTTTTTATCACTTTTATGCCGCCAATGGTGGCATAAAGCGTGACGTCGTAAAGCTTGGGCTGACCGTGGGTGTGCGGCCACCACGCCTCGACCTCGTCAACACATAACTCGCCTTTACATTCGATACCATTGCCTACGGTCTGGCGCGTTTGCGGAAGTCGAATACGCTGATCCCCCACCTGCAGCTCGATGTTTTCAATGGGCTGACCGGATGAGGTGGACAAACACAATTCGGTGTTTACCCGTCCTCGCTCGCCTTCCAGTGAGCAATCGAAATAGGCTTTATGGACGATGAGCCGTTGCTGAAGAAAGATGATTGGCCGCCATGGCCCCATGGCGGGTGGTGATGATGACCAGGTGGGGATACGCCCGAGAAGGGACGTGCGATACCAAGCGGTATTCTTGTGCTGCGCGAAGGTTGTTCGCCATTTGGGACGGGGTTTGCGCTGCTCAAGGTGTGGCGTCAGTGCCGCAACTCGAATGTAAATCTGGTTTTGCGAATTAAGTAGGTCGTCCACATCCAGATTATGCTGAAGAAACATGTTGTCACTGTGGAGAATATGCTGACCGTTGAGCCATACATCCGCAATTGTCGCCAGGCCACCGAATATTATTAGACCCTTTGGCGCTGCGGTCGCTTCGTGTTGCGATGAAGGAAGCTCAAAAGAGCAGCGCAACCACACATCATAATTTTCCCATTCGTCCGGGTGAAAACCACTGCGCAAAAACGGGTTGAATCCCGTTTGCCAGCCACCTTGTGCTTCCATTTGCATGGGAAGTTGGACGCTGTCAGCTTTCGCAAAAATCGATTCCCAATAGGCTTCACTCAATTCAAGTTCGGCGGTTTCGCCTGCGTCCGCGACATTGGCGGCTAACATGATTGAGCGGACGGAGGTCGATGGGTTTTGCGCAGGCGGCGCTTTTGAGTTGCTCATGCAAAGCGGTCACTCAATTCGGTCATCGCCTCATCCCAGCAGCGGGCCATCTCGTCGAAATCCGGGGACAAATCTTTCGCCGTTTTGCGATTAACCATACGAGCGCCCTTGAGGATAAGCGCCTTCGCGACTTGAGAAATGGTATCAAACCGTTTTGCAATATTTTCGACATCCAATGTGTGATCGGCAGCTTCTAGCGCACGTAAATAATAGGCGGTGAACTCGTAACAAGAACCCATTTGACGAAGGGAGCCGAAGGCATATTGGTGATACGCCTCCAATCCTTGTTCGATCAAAAGTGGCAGAGTGTGGTGATGAAAGCTTTCTTTAAAGCGCAATATGGGATTCTGCGCAGGCTTCAGACCGATGTAGCGACGCAGCAGTAATCGGGATCTCGTCAGTAGCTCTTCAGACGAGTGGCGATTGATGCGGTCAAGTCGGACCAGCTCGCAGTAGGGCGGCAGGTAACCATCGATTTTCGGTTTATCCAGGTGAAAAATTCCGCGAAAATCTTCCTCAAACAAATGGTAATAACCTGCGTTGTGGAAATATCCGAGCGTCTGTTTTTCTATGTCAATGCTTTCAATGGCGATGGTTGTTTTAACGTGATTTTTGCGATAGTCCGTTTCCTGAGTATCCGGCAGGAAAAAGGAATCGGCTTCCAGCAACACAATCTTGCCTTTCTGGAGTTGCGTCAATATCTGCTGGTGCAGAGCGCCCCACAAATACATTTCCTGCACATTAAAGCCGTATAGATAATTCAGGTCATCAAAGGATGGTTTATAAAACGTCCATTGATCATCTTCAAAATCACTGGCTAGCGTAAATGCGAGGAAGGGATATACCTCTAGATTTAAAGCGTGGACGACTTCTATCCAAATATCGATATAACAGTTGCTCTCAACGAAGTTTCTGTCGCTGCTGTGCAGCGAATGACGCTGATAGCTTCGAGGATCGAAACCCCAGACTGCAGCTTGAGGGCATGGTTGAACGTCAGCGGGGTACATATATCCTATTGCCTCGACCCTTAAAGAGATGAATTTTCGCGTACTGTAACTTCAGTAATTAACGGCAATTACAGCGACAACTACAAATGCAACTACTGCTACAACCACAACCACAGCTATAACCACAACTACAGCTATAACTACCACCACAACTACAACGACAGTAATGAATAGCAACTGCAGTAAAAATTGCTACGCGGATTAATGACTCAATAATTCTCTTACCTGCTTTGGCCAGCTATCTGGGGAAAAACCGTGGCGTTGGATCAATGCCAAAACGATTCGCTCCAGGCCGAATCCCATGCAACCGGAGTGCGCCGTTTCACCGTCGACGGTTTTGATTTCGAACTGCTTGCCGAAGTGATCCTGATGATAATTGAGCGACATAACAGCCAGCGACGGGCCCGCTTCGTAGACTTTTACCACCAACTCAAACTTCAATTTCTGTTCACGCTGGTTGTTCGCCATTACCCTGCCGCCGCGGCCAAAAAAGGGATCGGAGGCTTCCACGCGTTCGGGATTCAGACCGAGATCTTGCAAAAATTGGATGGCGCGTTCAAACCAGCTTTCGCGCCACTTCAATACATTGTCGGGGGTATCAATGCGAACCAGCTCGCGCATGCGGAATGATTGCATCCGAGTTGGATCGGGTGACGGCTCGTGCCTAAAACAGGTCGTACCCAGATGCACAAGTCTCCCTCCGGGAGGAAGTGTGCCTGTACAAGTTGGATAAAGTGGGTAGCACGCCGCGGGCGCATGGCTTAGATCCGTCATCGACAAAAATGCGCTCCAGTCTTCGCCTTTGGCCAGTTGCTCTTTGAGTTCAAGCAATGAGCGCTCATTGCCACAAAAGCAGCTTACCAGCCCGGCCAGATGGGGCATGCTGTCCATGAAGCCGCTTTTTTCCAGAATTTTCCGTGGCATAACCGGAGGGAAATAAGTGACCTCTTCCTCTCCCGTCGCTTTTACAATGAATTCCTCCAGCCCTTTAATAAGGTTTTCGAACTTGGAGGTGCGCGCAAACAGGCCGGGCGAGTCCATGGGTATAAAAAAGCGGTGCTCGACCAACTGATCCAGAAATACTTTTTGTTCTTCTTCTCTAGTCATAATTAAAAGCCCAGTTGGCGGTCACTGCTGCCGCGGAGAATAAGGTGCATGGAAGCGTTAGCTTCCACGATGCGTTGATTGTGGATCATGAGGATTGCGGAATAGGCATCCCGCAAATGACGGCCCAAGCTGAAGGGTGTGCCGTTTTTGTAGGCCATAACGCCCGCCAACTGCATCGCCTGCGACACGATATTGACCACGTGTTGCGAGCTGTCGAGCTTTAAATTATTGATGCGGATACCGAATGCCACACCCAACAATTGGGGCGGCTCGTGTTCAAGGAGATATTCGTATTCGCTGATTACCGCGAACAAACCATCGCGCATAGCCTGGTGTTGAGAAAAAATGCGGGTCAGTTCCTGAACGGCGACCGGCACTTCTTCTTTCTGCTTGCGCGCATTGCCGCGGATCAAGTCGCGTGTGCGATGCAATGCATTTGTTGCAATTCCCAACCACAGAGAGGACCACAGAATGTGGGAGTAAGGCACCATGGTTTCCCCCGCGATGTCGCTGAAATCCTGGGGAAGAATTTGCCAAGATCCCGCTTTCACATTAATCAGCGCACCGGGGCTGCAGGTGCCGCGCATACCCAGGGTGTCCCAGGTGCCTTGTTCACTTAGTTGATAATCGCCTTTTTTGGCCAGCACCAAAACCTGATCATTCGCGGCAGCGGCCTGATTGCGTCGCGCGGATATCAACAGGTCATCGGCATGTTGGCCATAGGAAATTGTGGTGGCATTTTTTGTCAGCGTTAGGGTGTCGCCTTGCGCCTCGACTGCGCAGACGCTGCGGCGCATCTCACCGCCCACACCGACTTCTGATGTAGCGGATGCAATCAGACGCTGCTCAATAACCAATGACGCCAGATAGTCGCGCCAACTGGCTTCATTTTTGTAATGGCGTGCAATGGATGCGACCTGAATGTAGTGCATGGCCAGGATCATGGCACTGGCAGCACAGTGCTGTCCCAAGCATGCACACAAAGATGCGAGTTCACGGATATTCAGTCCAGCACCTCCGCAGTCCGCCGGGACGCCTGCGCTGAGAACTTTGTCGCTGCGCAATGCCGCGATCGACTCGTGTGGAAACCGTGCGTGTTTATCAACGTCGTCAGCATGCACGGCGGCTACATCAGCGCCGATGCGCTGAACGGACTTGAGCAATAGAGAATACGGGCCTGAAGTGTCCATTCGTGTTTAACTCTGTTCGTCCAAAATAGTGGATATGCCATCCCGAATTGCGGCAATGCTCTGAAACATGTGTCGGTTAAGCATATGATCGGGAAATTCGATATCGAATTCTTCTTCTAGTGCCAACATAACGCTGACGCTGGCGCGCGACGTTAGGCCGGCGCTATACAAATCATCATTGTCGGTAAGCTCGCCAACCGCGACACCAAGATTGCCGGCCTCGCCAATTATTTTTCTCGTGCGTTCGGTAATTTCCGTGATATCCACTCTAAAGACCTCTAAGCAGGTTGCCTGTCTAAATTTTAAAATTTTCGGAGCTTTATCGCCCAGGATAACGGGCGCAAACGGTTTGTTAATTTTCATCGCCGAGAGTTATGAACGCTCAGCACAACTAGCAAAGCGGCACCCAGTGTACGACTCGCCCATGTGAAACAACGGCGCTGTAGAGCAGTGGGAGAAATGCCTTGCGAGACTGTTGGATGACGTCCCTATTGATAAAACTTTTACTCATTATTCCGATCACTTGCTGCCCCTATGGTTATTCTTGTGTCAGGGTGTAGCGATGTGGGTAAGACGGATGATCCCACATGTGCGGGGCGGGCCATTATAGATCAAACTATGCTTCCATCACGCCATTGCCACAAATTTAATTCAGTACAATCTACAGCCAGGGCAGGCTTCGCTCAGGTAAGGTGGCGGTCAATAAACGGGTTAGCGGAGCAGAAGGGCAACGTGTGGAAGCGAAGCAGCGGCTGCCAAGAATCATAAGATACGGAGTTCGAGAAGTGCTTATAAATCCTGTAGCCGCCTGAAGGTAGCATTTAAAGAGTTTTGCTAGCCGCGCTTCTCTTTTGCTTAGCGATGTATGGCAACACAAACAGATACAAACCTGTCACCAACATCAAAAAAAGCGGCGGCAATGGTGAATATGTTATCCACATAGAAGGCTCATTCGCACCTGCGGCCCGCGCGATGAAATTGGCGATCACGGCGGCTGTAAAAATGATGGACAACCAGCGATGGCTTTGCCGAATCCAATGATTCCACATAATTTTTAACTCCTCGAATTGCGTCCGGTCTCGATCATTTTCCAGCCGTTGCCAGACGGATCTCTGAAGCCGGCATCCACATTGCCATATCGCCCTGTCGGTTCCTGGGTGAACTCCACACCGTTTTTGCTCATCTGCTCATAAGCACTGCGACAATTATCGACATGCAATACCAGCGGAGGCATCGCACCTTTGGCTACCATTTCGGACAAGGTTTTTGCAGTAGCGGCATCATGTACTGGTGGGCCCGGCTTGAACAATCCCAGTTGAAAAGACAGTTGCTCCGGATGCTGCACGGTCAGCCAGCGGTAGTCGCCATTGCGTACATCTGTATGAACAGCGAATCCCAGTTTGCCGACGTAGAATTCCAGCGCTTCATCTTGATCCCGCACATAAATACCTACAGTGCCTACACCTGTGGTCATAGAAATTCCTCCGTAAGATTGATTGAAGCTATAGCTTGCCAGCCGATTTCTGACGGCGCTTCTCCGAAACTGCTGTATTGAGATCCGGGCGATTGGCTGCGCGTGTGACACATTCCGGTATCTGCTCACGCGAGGCGGAGGCAGCACTTTCTCGCACCCGAAATTCCCCAGGGCTCTTGCCGATAATATCGTTGAAAATGCGCCCAAAGGTGCCAAGGCTGTTCCAACCGGTAAGCAGCGCGATTTCAGTGATCGGTAAATCCGTATCGCGAAGCAGCGCTGTGGCTCGCTCGATGCGGCGCGTAAGCAGATATCTATGTGGCGGCAAGCCAAAAGCCTTTTTAAATTCCCGCGCAAAATGTGCTTCGGAAACCGCACTGACTTCAGCCAAACGCTTGACTGGCCAATCTTCGTGAGGTGCGCCATCCATTCTGTCTTTTGATCGCAGCAGTCTGCGTAATAAGTCGGGGCTTTGGCTCATCATAGATAGCAATGTTGTGACTGAAACCTGCGTCGTGCGCGACACGCCATGTAGAGCGCGCTGAGCACCTGCAAATAAGTGGAGTGGAGCGCGAGCCGCCTTGTACCATGCCTGCGGTAACCCCGCCAGGCGGATTCGTCATAAGCCGACCAAGCCTAATAAGGCGCAGCATCGCTCAAGCTTTGCGGAAGGCGGCCGATAACAGCGGAAAGCCCTTTATTTTGCAACCTGGTTCCGCGATGGTGTCTATCAATAACACCCTGATCAACCGTTTTGCGGCAACGCAGCAAGCGGCGAAATCTGATCCAGTGCATCTCCTCTCCAATCGTCATGCGAAACCTCTGGAGCAAACCACATCCGAATCCGAATCAAGCCGCACCTATTCTGATGGAACCGCGTTAACCTACGCCAACCCTGCGCACCGGGCAGCCCTTTCTTCTCAGTATGTCCCCAAGGAATCCCCAGGTGCTGAGTCACCACCCACCAGCCAGTTCGACCGCATGAGCGCCGTCAAAGCACTTGTGGCGCGCTATAAAAGCGTGACGGAAGCGGGCGCTCACCTGAATTTGTCAAAGACCGGAGAGTTATTCGACCTCACAATTAAAACCAAAGACGGCGATACGATCACTCTGAACATTGGTGCCGATGTCTTCCTTACCAATAAAGGCGGAGAAGCATCGCTGGTGGGCGAATCCAACTTTTCATTTACGGTTGCCGGTGAACTCAGTGATAAAGAACGAGAGGCCATAGATTCGCTAGTCGGTCGTTTGAGCGATATTGCCGGCGCTTATCAAAAAGATGGCTGGGCGGATGTGGAATTTCTGGATGTGCTGGATGGCGATTTGATTGCTGGGTTAGATCTCAGCATCACCGGTGAGGACACCAAGGCATTGACGATTACCTACGATGTCAATTCCGATTCGGGCACCCATACACTGGCCGTCAATCAGAATGATTATGAGTATGAAATAAACGCGGAATTAATTCGCGCTTCGACCGATCTCTCTCTGGAGAAAAATGAAGTTTATTTGCAATACCAGCAGATGTTAATTGACACCACCAGATCCTATAAAGCGGGGGAATTTTCGGGCGGCGTAAAAAGCATGGATGCTGCGGAATTTTTTCTCGATGGACTAGAAGCTATCCTCACGCCGNNGACTTTGAGGAGGAAAAAATTACGCAGCGGAAAAGTGTTACAGAGAAAGCATTCTTAAGCGGAATTCCCGACTTCTTCGCCAGCTTCAACACCCCGCGGTTCGCCCCCAATGCCTCGAATCTTGGCGAAGTGTCCCAAATGAGCTTGAGCATGGAGCAAGTCACGGAGACGTCTATAAAGCCAAGTGATGGCATTAAAACGTTGGAGCAGCGCTACAGCTACGAGTCTAGCGTCAGCCAACATTTTGGCATTGGGCGCGATAGCGTCGAGCATGCAAATTTAGCTGATGCAGACCAACCCGGCGGGCAAACCTATTTATACGAAGTGGTTAAGCAAGCGGCTACCTTAACCCGAACTCTGGATATGGACGCCAATGGCAAAGCGCTGGCCTATCTTGAAGAAAAAGACAGCGAAGAGGTAAAACGCAGCAAAACCGTTGTGAATGGCAATGTCACCGAAACCAAAGAAGAAGATCTAACTGATTCGAGCGAAAACTACTCCTACGCATTGCAGGCGATTAATACTGTCACGGAAGTACCCCTGCGCGCGGCACAGATCCGTGATTATGTGGATATTCAGACACTTGAAGAAGTCATTAAATCG
>DJFQ01000074.1:11879-13905 GCA_002432095.1 Marinagarivorans sp. UBA5868
GCAAAAAAACGCTCCAGATTTTCCAAACATCGGCCCCAGCCCTCCACGTGACGCAGTCGAGTATCAGCGTCCGTGAACTGTGAATGGATTAATGTCATTTCCGAGCGATTGGGAGACAATTCACGAAAGTCGAGGGTAACCAGACTGTTTTCGACGATATGAGAATTCCAGGTAAAAGAAATGGTGTTATAGCGGTTGATACTGCGGTATTCACCGTACATCCGATAGTCGCCCGTCTGCAGATGCATCACCAATTCGTAGTGGCCACCGACAGTAAAAGAATTTTTGAAATCGCTGGGCTGACGCGGCTCCTGTGAGGAAAAAAACCACTTTGCCACCACGGGAGGTTTGGACCAAGCGTCGAACAGTTGGCGCTTGCTGCAGGGAAAAACTCGCTTGATCACCACAGGTTCCATTATTCATCTCCCACTTGTTTTAAATAGNNCATATGGCAGACCATTTCCCGGCCCTGCCTAATCTTAATGACGAGACCAGCTGCTTCAAGAGCGGCTAAATGTTTGGAAGCTGCACTCATCTTTAACCCTGCAGCTTCCGCCAGTGCTCGAACAGGCTTGGGGCCATCGGCAAGTTCGGCCAATAATATTCTGCGCCGACGGTCTGCCAGCGCATGAAACACCAGGTCTAAGCGCTCTTCATTTTCCATTTCTAGAAACTGAAATATGATTTTTTAAGAAAACTAGTGAAAAAGCCATTTAATATCAATCGGTTATGAATTTCTGAAAAATTTCCTTAAAGCGTTTTAATCATATGGCGGATGTTTAATATAGGTCAACACAGAGATCGCCAATTCAACCAACAGGAGCTACCCCTATGGCAAATATCTGCTTGACCTTCGGCACTAACGTCCCTGCAAATAGTATTCATCAAGCGTTGACCACACTTAGTGGTTTGCAAGGTTGGTGGACACAGGGCACTTCGGGCAACCCGGAAAAAGGCGGGACGATTGCTTTTCGCTTTGGTGACAATGGCGGCTTTGATATGAAAGTAATCCTCGCGACGAAACAGCAAGTCCATTGGCAATGCGTCGGCGGTCCAGAAGACTGGCTGGATACGCGCATCGAATTTGATATTCAAGAGTCGGAAAAACAAACCAAATTAATGTTCCGTCACGTGGGTTGGCAGCAGGAAAACCCTTTCTTCCACCACTGTTCCATGAAGTGGGCGACATTTCTTCTCAGTCTCAAGGATTACGTGGAGGGTCGTGGTGGGAAGGCATTTCCAAACGATATTAAAATCGAAGCAGTTGGGATGTAGATCGAACGATTTGGGGTGAATGTGCATCGAATTAATCGAAATCGCGGCAGCTGGTACTTCAGCAATCGCCATTTTTATTTGGCTCAGATGGCTGCCAGCTCAGGATTTTATAGCCAAGCTTAAGATGCACCACCCCAAATGTGTTACAAACCGCGTCCAGGGGTTTACCGTCACCCTTGTGGCTGTCGATGCTGTAGGTAATCAGGGTGTAGTCCTCAATTCTGGCCAAAACCTTGGTGCTTACGATGCCGGATTTTGCGTAACCCTGCTCCCTCAGCCGCGCCTGTAAATCTCTCACGTAATCACTGGCCTGGCCCGCTGAATCCGGAATATGAATATGATGACCAAAAATAAACTGGGGCCTCTCGACGAAATAACCAGACAAGTCGACGTTTTTATCGAGATCCCGTAGGTACTTCTCGATAAACTGCATTGGCTCATGCGAGTGTGCGGAGGCCGAAGCTAAAAAAATCAATATGCTAAAAAGGGCATTTTTCATTTGCTTACCTTTTAATGTCCAATCAAATCGTCATGGAAAGTGGATCTGGAGAGCGCAGGCGGCTTATCTGTAAAAGTATTTGAATGCTTTTCAATCATGCCGCTCGGCTTTTCTCGAAACCCATCCATGAATTAACCCGGCCTGAAAAAATGGCACAGGCAACTCAAAGCCTCCGGATTTAATAATTTCCATAACCTGATGCGGCGGTAGAACACCAACATCATTCGCGTAAGCCCTGCGCATACGCTCCAT
>DJFQ01000074.1:13981-18421 GCA_002432095.1 Marinagarivorans sp. UBA5868
TTTATCCAGAATAAATTGCGATACCAGAAAGCAGGTCGCGGCGTCGTGCTTCCCGGCAGCGGGAAGTGAACCGAGATACCCTTCGTGAAAAACGCATCGCGATGCCACGCCCTCTTTTTCAGTCCTTTGCCGACAGACATCAAGCATACCGCCGGAAGGTTCAACAGCCGTAAACTTCCAACCGGCATTCCGCTGGGCGAGGTAAATTAACTCATCACCCGTACCCACGCCAACGCAGAGAATATTTGCATGCTCGGGTAGCTCCGCAAACATTGAACTCAGCAGAAGATGCAGGCAGTTCCGAATCGGCGCTGTCTTCGCCCACTGCGCGTCGTAGTTTGCGGCTTGTTGATCGAAAAGGGTTTTTATTTCGTCTTGGTTCATATGATTTCCGTGGTATGCGCCACTGTTTCAATCTTCGCTAGATATTTTCTGACGCTACAGCCAGAAATAATCTTTTTTAGAAGAAATGTTGTGAAATGACGGGATGATTAACCATTCTTTTGCGCGCGAATCGGGATGCTTAAACATCGCCTTTAGCCGCAGCCATTGACGAGGCGATAAGTTCTGCCTTAGCCCGTACGAGATTGGCCGACCGGCCGGATTCCAATAACGTTTTCAAATCGCACAAAACGATAGAAAACCCCTCTGTGGTATTCACAACCTGATCCATCAGATCCGCGCCTGCGAAGACTTCCGCGGTGATCGATACCTTGGTGTTGCCTCCTACACTTTCCGAAAACTCGAACCGCGTCTTTGACCCGTCTGACCAAGCAAGCTGAATAAGACTCGGCCGCTTGAAGATATCAACCGTCACAGTATCGACTGCACCGGGGACCATGAATTGCCAAGTAACCTTGGACCCTTCGGACAACGGTCCGGAGGTCGAACTGAGCCAGAACTGGGTAATTTTGCTTGGCTCAACGAATGCATCAAAGGCATCGCTTACTTTGCAGGTGATGAGTTGCGAGACCGTGACGTTGGTGGTAGTCATTGTTTTGTCTCCAATAAGCGGTCGCTACGTTTGGGTAAACCGGCGGCTTTGTCGGGCTTCCACTGGTCAGTTTACGATCTTTGATCAAAGTTCATTATCCAGTATGATACCCGCCGCTAGCAGCGGACAACATTAACAAGGAGTTTGGACTATGACTACCCGCTTTCCTCCAGGAAACGTCGCAAACAAATCTGAAGACATTTTCCAATGCGCGGACAGGATCTCTCCAGGAGATGAGCCCCGCGACATCACTTCTACAAAACATCTTTACCTACCGCTTGATACCTCTAATTCGTCAATTCAGCTCCGAAAAAGTCCTTTCGGGGCCGTCATTTACAAAAATACAGTCCAATCTGGAAATGCCTAATCAAGCATTCGATGGAAAGCGGCTTGTGGTTGAGGTTGGCTGCGATACTATTATTTATATTCATATCAATCCTAAGCAGCCAGCGAAACATCACAAATTATTTATTCAGTCAAAAAAGGCGTTTAACGGGGACACGACGATACGAAGAGATGCTGCTGAGATCGCTAAAAACACCCGCCATATAGAAACTATTGCCAAGTATGAGATGTATTTTATTCTTGGAGTGTTCTCAACTGCCAGTTTGGCAGCTTGGCTGATGGTGACTGGCTCGGATGTTACATATTTATATGCTTCAAAACGAGCAGTGGCAGATGCGTCTAAAAAGCTATCTAAAGCGCTGCTTGCCGAGCTTGAAGAAATGGATGGTTATGCTCCGACCTTGCAAGCGAAAATATGGGAAATGATCACCGCTGAATTAGTGAATAACTCGTCACGAGCGGTTAAGCAGCTTCCGCGAACGATAGTGACGAGCGAAAAGGTCCAGGCCCAGACGAGCGGCATCATATTCGGTAAATGGGCGATGCCGACCGGAAATCCTTTTAGTGCTTGGACTATTGTGAGCGTATTGCTGATCCAGGCAGCAAGTAATTCGGTGTTAAAGTACCCGGATGCCTACGTGCAGGCTCTGGTTGAACAATATAAGCCACTACTAGAGGAGATGCGACAAGTTAATCCTCTGCAGCCTATGACAATGCAAAAGCCTGCAGCGACGCTGATAAGACTAATGAAAGAAACTGGGGTGACGTTGACTCAAAATGAAGCGACGACAATCCTGAAGGAGATTTCACAAAATAAGGAAAAGGTGTATGGGTCTATGGCCAATGTCCTGAAAGCAGTAATGGAATTTAAGAGGGTGACGAACAAGTGATGACTGTATTCAGAGATAAAATCAGGCTAGGTTTATTCACTCTTTCTCTTGTCGCGGTTAACGCTTGCTCTAGTGATGGCTTCACACAGGCGGCCAATCAGTACTGTAGTCTGTATAGTGCGGAATCTCTTGCATCCGTAGGGGAGAAGGCAGAAGTGCAAGCGATTTTTGGTTCAATCTTGAAGCGACAGACGTCTATTAAAAATAAAAATTTGCAGAATATTTTGAAGTCGTCGGATAGCTCTAGCTTTTCGAATTATTACGCCAGCGTTAAAGAAAAAATTGAGGCAGAGCTCGGGCATGCTTGGTCTTGTGATAGCTTTGATCAATTCTTTTTACCCAAGCAAAAGGTCATTTCCTTGTCTCTCATTGGCGTTAAACAAAAGGCGATTGACCCGCATGACGAGAACGTCATTACCATCATGCTGGCGCATTCAGGGGAGATTTTAGTGAACGGTGCCCCTTTAAAGGAGATTTCAAAATTAAAGGCGGCAATCGAATCCAGAACAGCGAAAAGGCCTATTAGTCAGCTTAGTTTTGTTCTGTATTTTGACGAAGGATCCAATGGAGAGTTGGTGTCGGATGTAATGATAGCCTTGGCGGAGCTGGGTGTGGTGTCGGTTGATCTAATCGACATGCCTTGAGCGAGCCTGATCTCCGGTGCATCTAAAAATGGATTGTCCTCAATTTTCCATTGTGCAATCCTCGGCGTCATGCGGACCCCACCCCGGCCCTCCCCTTGCCAGGGGAGGGGGCGAAAAAAATCTGTCCCTTTTGTGGGAGCGCTCCCAAGACGGTGTGATGGGCACTTCATAGGCTATCCGTAATCCCTGTTTTGATTGTGATACGACCATTGCTGATATCGACCACTTTAACGACATTGCCTGCCTTGGCGAAAAAGTAAAATCCGATGAGGCAAATACAGCCGGATAAAGAAAATAATACACTTTGTATGTGCATCCCATAAACTATCATGCCGCCTCCAACAATGAGGGAAAGCACCACACATACATCCTGAGTTAAATCGCCTAAACCTTTATGCCTTCAAAACCCCAGTTTTAAACGGCCTGTGCAAACTTGAGATTTATACAGGCGGTTGAATATACCGCCCGCCAGGCCAAGATAAGTCGCCCAGAACGGCGCATACTGTAAAGCGAATAGCCCTTTGTGAACCACGTCAGGACTCCCGCACTTGACGCATTTGTGTGAAATATCCTGGCCGTCAAAGAATGTATTGTATTTGCTCATAACATGTACTCCCGGGTGAAGCTATTTGCCTTAAATGTTTGTCATGAATCCTCTGGCGTGACAGTCGGGGGAAAGAGTGGAGTACATTCACCCTGTATACGTGTCGCGATCAACACGCTGGATCAGTTTGAACATTTGCAATCGCGAGTCGAAGCTCTTTGACTTTGGAATGATCCGGTCCAGAAAAGTCGCCTTTAACTTCCAATATTTGCCCTTGCGAATCGATAAATACAAATATTCCGTAGTGATTATCGATGTCGTCAAAGCCGGCGAACGTTACAATCTGGCCCGCGTGTAGATCATCTAAGTCCTTCAGCACAAGATAGTCTAATCCTTGTGTCAGGCCTAACTCCTTCAGTTGCCAGGAGTTGTAGAAAATGTAGTCGGTTACTTTTTGATACCTAGCCATTTGTTGTCTCATTTCCATGTTTGGTAGCATGATTAGCTTCACAGTTTCGCAAGCCGTGGATCAGCAGAAAATAAATCTGTCGCGTTTTTTACTGATTCAGACTGCCTTCAGATAGTCGATAGCCTTTTCTAAATACATATGCTTTAAGCCTGCAGCCATTTGAAATTCTGCGGCTATGCCAGAACCAGCAGGCATGGACATTGCCTTTCGATGCTCATTAATATAAGCAGGTAGGAGTTCCTCCATCGCGGACAAGAGCCTTTCCTTTGGAATTACTAACAGAAGCTCTTCCAGGCTTTCTAATATTTGCTCAGGAATTCGATCTGTAATAACAACTTGAATGGTCATCATCCGATCTATGTGCTTAATCAAATCATCCACAATCTTTTGCCCTTTCATTTTACTATCCCGCCTACGATGACTCCGTTCCTATGGCAGGCTGCCTGGGAGCGCAGGCGGCCGCGCTCCTTTTAGCAGTCTGTTATCAATTCCGATCCGAAACCATTTCCCACTCGTTTTCATATCCTGCCGAGCGGAAGTAGGCCATCAGAGTG
>DJFQ01000025.1:0-32558 GCA_002432095.1 Marinagarivorans sp. UBA5868
GTGTCCTGCCCCTGCGCCCTTAGTCTCGCCACCCCAACCGTACTGACCGTGGCGGTGGGTTATCTGCGTCGCTGTGGTGTATTGGTGACGGGAGGTCAGGTTTTCGAAAGCTTAAATGCCGTGAGCCATGTGGTGTTCGACAAAACCGGCACCTTGACCGACGGCGCTCTGCGCATCGTTGAGACCCGTTGCCTTGCCGACCTTGCGGAAGGAGAAGTGTTGGCTCTGGCCGGCGCATTGGAATCAGGCAGCAGCCACCCCATTGCCCGGGCGTTTGCGGATTTCGGGCACGCTCTACCGGTTGAGCAAAGAAGCAGCGTCGCTGGTGCTGGGGTAAGTGGCCGAATTGCCGGTTTCGAATACAGACTTGGTACCCCAGGCTATGCGTTGCCGCATCATCCACCTGCTTACCAGGAAGAAGGCCTTTGGCTGCTGCTGGCTGATGAGACGCGGGCGCTTGCGTGGATTCGTTTGGAAGATCGCCTGCGAGAGAGCGCAGAAGCCTGTGTATCCGCGCTGCGTGATCTTGGTTGTGTGCCGATCCTGCTTAGTGGCGACCGATCAGAAAATGTCAGCCGTGTCGCTGCTACTCTCCGAATCAACCAATGGCGCGGAGGATTATTACCGGATGACAAGCTGGCTTTTGTGCGCGAGTTGCAAGCATGCGGGGGCAGGGTGCTGATGATTGGTGACGGTATTAATGACCTACCTGTGTTGAGTGGTGCCGATGTCTCCTGTGCCATGGGCTCCGCCACCCGCCTGGCGCAAACCCGCGCCGACTGCATTCTGCTTGGCGAGGATCTCCACCAGATTCCCGCTGCACTGGCGTTTGCCCGCCGGGTGCGCAGCGTCATCAAACAAAATCTCACCTGGGCGATCATCTACAATCTTTGCGCCCTGCCTCTCGCCGCCGCAGGTCTTGTGCCCCCCTGGCTCGCCGCCATCGGTATGTCTTCCAGTTCCTTGGTGGTAGTGGCGAACTCCCTGCGAGTTGGCCGCGATCAGCCATAATTTTCCGGCGGTCCTCTGACAAGTTTTCAGTGATTGGGCTGCCGCTCGCCATCAATTCTCCTACAATGCCCGCTTTCCAAACCGGAGGCCGCCATGGATAGTCTGTATCTTCTAATTCCACTGGCGATCATTCTGGTGGCACTTGCGGTTTGGGCGTTGTTTTGGGCGGTGCGCTCAGGTCAGTACGATGATTTGGATACGGACAGTCGGCGCATTCTGTTCGATGATCAAGATCATCCGCCCACCACAGGGAAGCGCTCAGAAGACTCGCTGCCAACCGCAGATCCTCGCAATGAGTGATATCTGGCTCAACTTCGCCGCGGCGTTTGGGTTGGGGCTCGCCGGCGCAGGTCACTGCTTGGGCATGTGCGGCGGTGTGGTGGCTGCGCTAAGTTTTGCCACGCCCGTGGATTCGCAAGCGGCGCGTTGGAAATTGAATCTGGGCTATAACCTGGGACGAGTCGCCAGTTACAGCGTTATGGGCGGATTTGTAGCTACCCTGGCCGATCTATTGCCGACGGCCGGACTACCGCTGGCCCGCACTTTAGCCGGGCTGTTGCTAATTGCCATGGGTCTTTATCTGGCCAATTGGTGGCGCGGCCTTTTATGGTTGGAGCGCGGCGGCCAGTGGTTATGGCGTCGGTTGAAACCTTTGGGCGATCGCTGTCTGCCGCTGGACTCATTCCCGAAGGCGGTAGGGGTGGGAATGGTGTGGGGCTGGTTGCCCTGCGGCCTGGTGTACGCCGCATTGGGCTTCGCTCTCGCCCAGGCGAATGGGTTACACGGAGCATTAGTAATGACGGCATTTGGGTTGGGCACCTTGCCGGCACTTATCGTTGGTGGCTTATTAGCCAGTAGGCTGAAATCTCTGTTGGCCAACCGGCGGATTAGAACACTGTTTGCCGTTGCCTACCTTCTGTTCGGCGCATGGATTCTGATCGGCGCTTGGTATCACCACATCGCTCATCAATCGCATTCGCCAGAGGATCACTCTCAACATTTCGATATCGACCTCGATTCCGTCCACCAACATCACTGACAAAACTCCGGGGATTTATGCAGCCAGCGCAAGACGAACTTGATCCGACCCGCGCCATCGCCGAGTTGGCCAGTCATCTCGACGACGAGGACGCCACGACCAATGCTCGCGCCCTGGCGGAAATCTTTCAAAATCTGGAACCAGACGATTTGGCGCTGGCGCTGGAATCGCTGCCGCTGGAGAAGCGCCTTGCCGTTTGGCAGCAAATTCCCCAAGACGAGCAGCTCGATGTGCTCGTCGCCATGCGTGGCGAAGCGCGTTTGCTGTTGCTGCGGCAATTATCGCAGGAAGAATTGCATGAGCTGTTCGATGAGATTGACTCGGAAGACCTGATCGAACTTGCCGAAACCGTGCCGGACGCCGTGGTGGACATGGCACTGGGGCGCATGGATGAGCAGCAGCGCAAATACTTCGAGATGGCCCAGCAGTTTCCGGAAGAATCTGTGGGCCGCTGGCTCAATCACGACATTTTGATGGTTTCGCAGAACACCCGCGTTGCTGACGCTTTACGCATGTTGCGACGCGAGGCGCCGGACTATACAGAGGTTCTGTATCTGGTCGACCGCACTGGACGTTGGGCCGGGTGCACACGCATCAATCGATTGTTATCGGCGCAGCCACACCAAAACGTGGCGGAGCTTAAGGAAGAAGATTACCCGTCCCTTCTCGCCGATGACGACATGTATGAAGCGGCGGAGGAGGTGGAGCGCTCCAGTTACATCGCGCTTCCGGTATTGAGCAAAGACGGAGTGCTGTTGGGGCGGCTCGACGTGGGCACTGCTATGGATCTGCTGCGGGAGCAGGCGGAGAATCAGCTGATGGCTTCTGCCGGTCTGGCGGAGGACGCCGACTTGTTCGCGCCGGTCAAACGCTCCGCCCAGACCAGGGCGGTTTGGCTGGGCATCAACCTGATCACCGCTTTCATGGCCTCATGGTTTATTGGCCTGTTTGAAGCCACCATTCAAGAGGTGGTGGCACTAGCAGTGTTAATGCCCGTCGTGGCTTCCATGGGGGGCATCGCCGGCAGCCAGACATTGACGCTAATCGTTCGCGGCCTCGCTCTCGGGCAGATCTCTGCGGCTAACTTCAACGCGTTGCTGCTCAAAGAATTGCGGGTGGGCGCGCTTAACGGAGTGCTCTGGGCACTGGTGATTGGCATAGTGGCGGCGGTGTGGTTTGACAGCGTGCTGCTTGGTCTGGTCATAGGTGCAGCCATCGTCGCTAACATATGCGCCGCCGCGGCGTCCGGCGTGCTGATTCCGGTGGTGCTCGACAAGCTTAAGCTGGACCCTGCGCTGTCCGGCTCCGTTATCCTTACCACCGTGACCGATGTCATTGGATTTGTCGCCTTCCTCGGTCTGGGTACGCTTATTTTGGTTTGACGTCAGAATGCCCAAGCAAATTGCAGAGGTATAACGTCAGCGAACACACGAATCGTATGGGTTACGCCTTGCGGGTAAGCTTTGGTTTTTTTCGGTCAGGATAACAGGCGGTGCAAATAGGGCAGACCGTGCCATCGCAACCGCGCGCGGAGCAATATTCGCGGCCGTAATAAATGATCTGCAGATGCAATTTGTTCCAATATTGTTCTGGAAAAAGCCGTTTCAGATCCTTTTCCGTTTGCTCGACATTTTTTCCTGTGGTGAGACCCCAGCGCTGCGCCAGCCGGTGAATATGGGTATCGACGGGAAAAGCCGGGACTCCAAACGCCTGGCTCATCACGACGCTCGCCGTTTTGTGTCCCACCCCTGGGAGGGCTTCCAACTCGGCGAAGCTCTGCGGCACCTGGCCTGCGTAATCTTCGGTAATAATCTGCGAAAGTTTTTGGATGGCTTTGGATTTTTGCGGCGATAAACCGCAGGGGCGAATAATGTCTTGAATTTTTTCTACGGGAATTTTTGCCATGGCTTGCGGAGTGTCCGCCAGTTGCCAGAGCGCCGGTGTTACCTGGTTGACCCGTTCATCGGTGCACTGGGCGGAAAGTAAAACCGCGACCAGAAGAGTGTAGGCATCTTTATGCTGTAAGGGGATCGGCGGATTGGGATACAGCGCCTGCAGAGTTTGTAGAATGTGCGCGACTCGCTGAGCTTTATTTAAATTGGCCATGGCGGAGATTTAACGACTTTCACAAAATCGCTTGATACGCTCTGCGGCATCGCAACACTCATCCAAAGTCGCCACCAGTGCCAGGCGAATTCGATTTTCGCCAGGATTTCCCGCCGGTGTTGGACGGGCGAGATATTGGCCAGGTAACACCGTCACATTCTGTTCGGCAAATAAATCGCGGGCAAATTCGGTGTCAGCGTAAGGTGTGCGCGGCCAAAAATAAAACCCCGCGTCTGGCATTGTCAGATCCAGATGATTTTTCAGAATCGAGAAAACCTTGGCGAATTTCTGCCTGTACAGCTCCCGATTTTCCCGCACATGGTGCTCATCGTTCCATGCGGCAATACTGGCAAGTTGCGTAGGTACGGGGAGAGCGCAGCCGTGATAGGTGCGGTACTGCAGGTATTTATTCAAAACCTCACGATCACCAGCGACGAAGCCCGAGCGCAGCCCTGGCAAATTCGAACGCTTCGACAAACTGTGAAAAACGACGCAGCGGCGGAAATCATCGCGGCCCATTTCCGCGCAGACCTGTAGCAGCCCGAGCGGTGGATTTTGCTCATCGAAATAAAGTTCTGAATAACATTCATCACTGGCAATCACAAAATCATATTCATCCGCCAGCTCAATCAAGGACTGCAGCGTCGCGCGATCCAAAACCGTGCCCGTGGGATTGCCGGGAGAACAGATATACAGCAGCTGGCAGTGGCGCCAGACTTCCGCCGGAACGGCGGCAAAATCCGGAACAAAATTGTTTTCTGCAGTGCAGTTGAGAAAATAGGGCGCAGCGCCGGCGAGCAGCGCTGCGCCTTCGTAAATTTGATAAAACGGGTTGGGCATCACCACTTTGGCTGCCGGTGCAGCGGAAACACACGCTTGGGCGAACGAAAACAACGCTTCCCGTGTGCCGGCGACAGGCAGCACGTGATGATCCGCTGTGAGCGTGCCGGACTTAAGCTGAAAACGTCGGGTCGCCCATTGGCAGATCGCCTCGCGCAATTCCGGTAAACCCTTGGTCATCGGATACTGTGAAAGTCCGCGTAGCTGCCGCGCCAGTTCTTCGATAACAAATGCGGGCGGCGCGTGTTTGGGTTCACCAATCGATAATGCGATGGATGAGAGATGTGCGGGAGGTTGAATCCCTGCTTTGAGTGCCGCGAGTTTTTCGAAAGGATAAGGTTGCAATGACGCCAGATGATGGTTCATGTCGATCAGATGTCTTTTTCCACTTGTAAATTGAGTTCCCGGCAAATCGTTTGTTGCAAACGGGCGCAAAGCTCGGGATCCGTGAGGGGTTGTTTGTTCGCGTCCGTGATAAAGAAAATGTCTTCCACCCGTTCACCAAGGGTGGAGATTTTGGCATTCTGCAATTGCACACCAAAATCCATAAAAATTCGCCCGATGGTGGCGAGCAGGCCGGGACGGTCCGGGCTGACCACTTCCAGTACCGTTACACTGCCGTTGACCGCATTGTGAATACTGGTGCGCGTGGGCGTGACAAATTGTTTGAGCTGACGCGGTGTGCGCCGGCGGACGATCTCGGAATATTGGTCCACTAATTTCAATTCATCCGCCAGCGCTTTGCGGACGACATTGAGTTTTTCACGGTGGTTGCCCAGCGGCTGGAAATTTTCGTCGAGCACGTAAAATGTGTCGATGGTGTAACCGCTCTTGGAGCTGTACAAGCGGGCGTCCTGAATATTCAGGCCCAATTGTGCAAGTGCCGTAGCTGCGGCAACAAATACGTTATTCACGTCTTTTACGCGCACAAAAATCTGCGTTGCGCCCTGCCAGGGTTGGTGTTCTGAATCGCGGATTAGAATCAAAGGCTCGTCGGTTTTATGCTGCAGAATTGCTTCGGTCTGCCAGGCAATGTCCATAGCGCCTTCACGCAAAAAATAATCATCCCGCATATCAGCCCATAATGTGCGTGCGAGATTGGCATCCACACCTTTTTCAGCGAGTATTTCCAGCGCTTTATTGCGTGTTTCCTCCACCACATCTTGTTGGTCAATGGTATTTTCCAACCCGCGGCGCAGCGCAAGTTTTGTCTCGGTATAAAGTTGGCGCATCAGGCTTGCGCGCCAGCTGTTCCAGATTTCTGGATTGGTGCCGCACATATCGGCAACCGTGAGGGTGTACAAATAATCTAAGTGCGTTATGTCACCCACTTGCAGCGCAAACTGATGAATAACGTCGGGGTCGGAAATGTCTTTTTTTTGCGAAACGTAGGACATCAGCAGATGTTTTTGCACCAGCCATTTCACCAGTCGGGTTTCCCGGCCGTTGAGCCCGTGCTCCTGGCAAAATTGTTCAGCGTCTTCCGCGCCCAGATCCGAATGATCGCCGCCGCGGCCTTTGCCAATGTCGTGAAACAGTGCGGCGATATAGAGAATTTCCGGTTGCGGAATGTGCTTGATGATACTGGCCGCCAATGGAAAATCCTCTTCCGCACTTTTATTGCGGAAGCGTCGAATATTTTGCATTACCAGCAAAGTGTGAGCATCCACCGTGTACCGGTGGAAGAGGTCGTGCTGCATCTGCCCGGTAATCTTGCCGAACGCTGGCAGGTAGCGACCGAGCAGGCCATAACGCTTCATGCGTTTGAGCTGGGTGATCAGGCCTTTTTCCACTTTGAACATTTGTAAAAATTGGCGGCGAATTTCCGGGTCCTGACGAAACTGTTCATCCACCAGTGCACGTTTTTCTCGGATCAGACGAATTGTTTGGGACTGCACACCTTTGATCGTCGGGTCCTCGCACATGCGCAGGAAAATTTCCATCATCGCCGCCGGACGTTCGTCGAAGACTCGATTGTGAGTCACGCCGATGTAGCGATCGCGCAGTTGAAAATCCGCGCTCAGTTGTACGGAATCGCTTAAAAGAATTTTGGATTTGTTTTCCTTTTCATGAATACGCTCATCCAGAATGCGTAGCAAAATATCGTTCAATTCACGCAGCGCAAGTACAGTGCGATAGTACTCGTGCATAAATTGCTCAACCGCGAGCCCACGCTCATTATCTTTGTAACCAAAATGTTTGGCGAGTTCGCGCTGATATTCAAACAATAATCGCTCTTCGGCGCGGCGCGCGAGTTTGTGCAAGCCGTAACGCACGCGCCACAACAGCGCCTCTCCGTTGCGCAACAGACCGAATTCCTGCTCGGTGAAAAACCCCTGGCCCTCCAATTGTTGAAGGGTCTGAACACCATAATAGCGTTTGGCAACCCAGTGAATGGTCTGGATATCGCGCAGTCCCCCAGGGGAATTTTTAACGTTAGGTTCGAGATTGCACTCAGTGAAATTGTGTTTTTTGTGGCGCTGAACCTGTTCATCGAATTTCGCTCGATAGAATTCACCCAGCGGCCACATATAATCCGGGCCGGTCAATACCTGTAGCCGGTCTCGCAGGCGATCATTACCGGCCAGGCGGCGTGCTTCCATAAGATTGGTGGCAACCGTTATGTCCTGTTTGGCAATAACGACGCACTCGTCCAAGGTGCGCACGCTACTGCCGATATCCAGGCCGATATCCCATAGCAGGGTAATAAAGCTCTGGATTTCTTCCTGGTAGCGGTTGCCGGCGTTGTTATCCAGCAGCACCAATATGTCGATGTCAGAGTGAGGGTGCAGTTCGCGGCGGCCGTAACCACCCACTGCGACAAGACATATATCGTCGCCCCAAGGGTAGCGATGCCAGGCGTAATGCAGAATGAGATCGATAAACGTGGCACGCTCGGATACCAGAAAACGGATATCTTCACTTTCATCATACCGGCGGTCGAAGTGGCCATTGACGCCGGTGATCGCGTCTTTAAAAACTTTGATGACCGGCTTGTTGGCGAAATCCTCGCGGAATCGCCGTTGGTTAAAAAAGATGGGCTGATAGGGAAATTCAGGCCAGGCGTCGGGAGTCAGGATCATCAAAACCGTTCTTCGTTGCGCGCCGTCAAAACTTCCACACCGGTGGCGGTAACCGCCAGGGTGTGTTCCCACTGGGCCGACAAGCGGCCATCGCGGGTTTCGACTGTCCAGCCGTCGCTCTTCAATTTGGTGCCGGATTTGCCCGCGTTGATCATGGGCTCAATGGTGAAGGTCATGCCTTCCACCAATTCCATTCCGGTACCGGGAGTGCCGTAATGCAAAACCTGGGGATCCTCGTGAAAGATCTTGCCAATACCGTGGCCACAATAGTCGCGCACCACAGAGTAATAGTTGCCTTCAGCGTGTTGCTGAATAACGTGGCCTATGTCGCCAAGATGTGCGCCGGGCTTGACCAACTCAATGCCTTTATAGAGGCATTCCTGAGTCACTTTCACCAAACGTTCCGCGTGGGGTGCAACCTTGCCAACCAGAAACATCTTGCTGGTATCGCCATGGTATTCATCGACGATCACAGTGACATCCACATTGATAATGTCGCCGCTCTTTAGAATTTTTTTCTCTGACGGAATGCCGTGGCAGACCACATGATTAACGGAGGTGCAAATGGACTTGGGGAAACCCTTGTAATTCAACGGTGCGGGAGTCGCCTTTTGTACGTCGGTAATGTATTTGTGACACAGGTGGTCAAGCTCAGCCGTGCTGACTCCCGGCACTATATAAGGCTCAATATATTCCAGAACTTCGGCGGCCTTGCGTCCGGCTATGCGCATTTTTGCGATTTCATCTGGCGTTTTAATAGTTACTGACATGGAGGTGGTCACTGTATCCGATGAGCCGCCCGGGCTCGGCTTTGAGAGGGCTGCACATTCTAAACGATAGTCCCGCGCCGCACATACTCTTCCGCGCAGAAGTGTTCTGCATTAACAGGGCCTGATTCATCAGTGTTTGGATCCTAGGAGTGCTTTTATCAGTGGGCGGTTTGTGGTATAAAGCGCGCCCTGCCTTCCCGGCAGGTATACCTAACCAATGTCGCACACACATCGACACACTGTTCTGGGTGCCCGAACGCCGTTTATACGCGCGCAAGGGTTGAATGGTGGGATGTGTGGAGGCTTAACCCGAACGTGTATTTAAGGAATACATTTATGCCTACAGTAAGCATGCGCGATATGCTGAGTGCCGGTGTCCACTTCGGCCACCAGACCCGCTACTGGAACCCTAAGATGAGAAATTTCATCTTCGGTGCACGCAACAAAATTCACATCATCAATCTTGAGCAAACCGTTCCCGCTTTTAACCAGGCGCTGGAAATGGTTCGTCAGATGTCCGCACAAAAGAAAAAAATTCTGTTTGTCGGCACCAAGCGCGCCGCTCAAAAGACCGTTGCCGAGCAGGCTCAGCGCGTCGGTATGCCTTTTGTAAGCCACCGCTGGCTTGGTGGCATGTTGACTAATTACAAAACCATTCGCGCTTCTATCCGCCGCTACCGTGAACTGGAAGCCCAGAGCAAAGACGGCACTTTCGAGAAGCTGACCAAGAAAGAAGCGCTTATGCGCACCCGCGCCATGGAGAAGCTGGAACAAACCATCGGCGGTATTAAAGATATGGGCGGTCTGCCGGATGCGCTGTTTGTGATTGATGTTGACCACGAGCGTATTGCGGTTCAAGAAGCTAACAAGCTGGGTATTCCGGTTATTGCCGTAGTGGATACCAATAGTGACCCAGCGGGCGTTGATTACGTAATCCCCGGTAATGATGACGCGATCCGCGCAATCAAACTTTACGTGACCGCCATGGCTGACGCCTGTGCGGAAGGCGCAGCACAACACAGCGCCGTCCCCAACAAGGACGAGTTTGTCGAGGTGGACGAAGCCGCAGCCAAAGCCTAACTGCTGCGATTCATAAATACGCCGCGATATGCGGCGTACACTGGACAGTCGAAAGGGGGGAAACCCCCTTTTTGTTAAGCGTCCATACCCCTTTTGAATTTGACGACTGAGGACAAAATCATGGCAATTACCGCTTCTATGGTAAAAGAACTGCGCGAGCGCACCGGCCTCGGCATGATGGAATGCAAAAAAGCGCTGGTGGATTCCGATGGTGACATTGAGTTGGCAATTGAAAATCTGCGCAAAGCCAGCGGTCTGAAAGCCGCTAAAAAAGCTGGTCGCACCGCTGCCGAAGGCGTTGTGATGGCGCGTGTTGCCGAGAATGGCGGCTTTGGCATGTTGCTTGAAGTTAACTCTGAAACAGACTTCGTCGCCCGCGACGAAAATTTTCTGGGTTTCTCCACCGCTGTGTTGGAAAAAGCTTACAGCACAAAGCAAGCAGATGTTGCTGCGGTGATGAGTGGTGAATTGGAAGCCGCCCGCGAAGCTCTGGTGCAGAAAATTGGTGAGAACATCAGTGTGCGTCGTATCGCAGCGGTTGCTCCTTCCGCGGGCGTGGTTGGTTCCTACGTCCACTCCAACAACCGCATCGCTGTGTTGGTGGAATTGAAAGGTGGATCAGTTGAGTTGGCGCGTGACATCGCTATGCACGTGGCTGCGGTGAATCCGCAAGTGGTAAACCCCAATCAGATGTCTGCTGATTTGGTCGAGAAGGAAAAAGACATCATCAAGGCGCAGCCAGATATGGCTGGCAAACCTGCCGAGATCGTTGAAAAAATGGTGATGGGGCGGATCTCTAAATTTCTTAAAGAAAGCAGCCTGACAGAGCAGCCTTTTGTTAAAGATCCAGAGATCACTGTGGGTGCTTTGGCGAAAAAAGCAGGTGCGGAAATCGTTTCTTTTACCCGTTATGAAGTGGGCGAAGGTATTGAGAAAGAAGAAACCGATTTTGCCGCAGAAGTTGCTGCCCAGGTTCAGGCTTCCAAAGGCTGAGAGAGCGTCAACACCTCTGTCGGGTCCGGTTAGAACAGGCGGGAGGAGATCGCTTCTCCCGCCTTTTTGCTGTTAAACTGCCGCCAATTTTTTGCTTGGGAGAATGGTTTTATGGCTACAACCCGCGATCGCAAATACAAACGGATACTGCTCAAGCTTAGTGGCGAACAATTGATGGGGGACGAGGGGTTCGGTATCGATCCCAAAGTGCTCGACAAAATGTCATTGGAAATCGGCCAGCTGGTGGGCATAGGTGTCCAGGTGGGTTTGGTGATTGGCGGCGGCAATCTGTTTCGTGGCGCTGCTCTTAATAAAGCAGGGTTGGACCGCGTGACAGGCGATCACATGGGCATGCTGGCAACGGTGATGAACGCGCTGGCCATGCGCGACGCGTTGGAGCGCTCCAACATATCCTGCAGCGTTATGTCGTCTATCCCTATGAGCGGCATTCTTGAACATTATGATCGTCGCCGTGCGATACGCCTGCTGGAGAATGGCGAAGTAGTCATTTTTGCCGCCGGCACCGGCAACCCTTTTTTTACAACCGATTCAGCCGCC
This sequence comes from Marinagarivorans sp. UBA5868, assembly GCA_002432095.1. Classification (GTDB taxonomy): domain Bacteria; phylum Pseudomonadota; class Gammaproteobacteria; order Pseudomonadales; family Cellvibrionaceae; genus UBA5868. The sequence goes on from DJFQ01000025.1 coordinate 11,481, forward strand.
TGTCTGCGCGGCATCGAAGTCAATGCCGAACTGGTATTGAAGGCCACCAAAGTGGATGGTGTTTACACCGCCGACCCAATGAAAGACCCCACCGCGACACGTTACACACACCTCAGCTACGACCAGGTTCTGGCAGAGAAGCTCGGCGTTATGGATCTCACCGCGATTTGTTTGTGCCAGGAGCACAAAATGCCGGTGAGGGTATTCCGTATGGATAAGCCGGGTGCTCTGTTGAACATTGTTGTTGGGGGTGATGAAGGTACTTTGATCGAGGACATCACGCATGATTAACGATATTAAAAAAGATGCACAGGACCGGATGAAAAAAGCCGTCGAAGTGCTTGGCATCAACTTCAATAAAATCCGCACCGGGCGCGCTCATCCGAGCATCCTTGATGGTTTGTATGTGTCTTACTACGGCAACGATACTCCGCTCTCGCAGGTCGCCAACATTAGCGTGACGGACGCTCGCACCCTTACCATTAGTCCGTGGGAAAAGAAGCTGGCGCCGGAGATTGAAAAGGCAATCATGAAGTCCGATCTTGGACTCAACCCCTCCACCAATGGCGACTTGATTCGCGTACCTATGCCGGCGTTGACGGAAGAAACCCGCAAAGGTTTTATCAAGCAAGCCCGCTCAGAAGCGGAGCACGCGCGCGTGTCAGTGCGCAATGTTCGTCGCGACGCCAACACCACTCTGAAAGACCAGCTGAAAGCCAAACTGATCAGCGAAGACGAAGAGAGAAAAGCTCAGGACGACATCCAAAAACTGACAGACAAATATGTCGCCGAAGTGGATGCGGCTCTTGCAGCCAAAGAAAAAGATTTGATGGAAATCTGATGACTAGGCGGGAGCTATGAGTGAGTTCTGAGGCATTGCGGCATGTGGCCATCATCATGGATGGTAACAATCGATGGGCCAAGCGCGAAGGCAAGCAGGGCATTTTGGGGCATCGGGCTGGGGTAGAGCGTATCCGCGATGTTCTCGAAGTCTGCCGGAAGAACCATGTAGAAGTACTCACGGTTTTTGCCTTTAGCAGTGAGAACTGGCGGCGCCCGCCGAAGGAAGTCGAAGCGCTAATGGGGCTTTTCTATAGTTACCTAAAGCGTGAAGCCCGTCGGTTGGCGGAGGAGCGGGTGAGGCTCAAGGTAATCGGTAATCGCAGCCGCTTCAGTGAAAGCCTGCTGCGCGCCATTGAAGAGGCTGAAGCCACTGCCTGCGTAGGCGATTCAACCTTGGTGATTGCCGCCGACTACGGCGGTCAGTGGGATGTGGCCCAGTCCGCCCGCAAGTTGGCGGAAGAGGTGGTGGAGGGGAGATTGTCATTGGACGAGGTGGATGCTTCAGCAATTGACCGCCATATGTCGACTCAGGATCTTCCCCCGCTGGATCTTCTTGTCCGCACTGGCGGGGAGTTCAGAATCAGTAATTTTCTGCTGTGGCAGGCCGCTTACGCCGAGCTGTATTTTTCACCATTGCTTTGGCCGGAATTTGATGGTGTGGCCATGGAGGAGGCGATCGCCGATTTCTACCAGCGGCAGCGACGGTTTGGCCGCACCGGTGATCAGTTGGCTCAAGGAACGTTCAGTGCTTAAAGATCGTGTGATTACCGCGGTGGTCATGGCGGCAGTGTTTATTGGCATCCTGTTCTTCTGCCCGCCGTTGGTGTTCACCGGTTTTGTCATGCTGGTGACGGCGGTGGGGGCTTGGGAGTGGGCGAATCTCTGCCATCTGACCAACCAGCGTGCACGTGCCTTATACACCGTAGCGGTAGTGGCTGTGGCGGCTGCGCTCATGGCGATGTTGTATTTAAGTCAGTGGCTTCGCGTCGAGCAGGTCTTGGTGCTGAGTTGTGCATGGTGGGCTCTGGCGCTCCTGTGGGTACAAGGTTATCCGACGAGCTCAGTGCTTTGGCGCAGTGTCTGGGCACGAATGATTATGGGGGCATTGGTATTGGTCCCAGCTTTTCTTTCTCTGGTTCATCTCCGTAGTTTTCCCGAGGGTCACTGGTACGTTATCGCGGTGGTGTTGGTGGTGGCGGCGGCGGACATCGGGGCGTATTTTGCCGGTCGGCGCTTCGGTCGCCACAAGCTTGCACCCAACGTCAGCCCAGGTAAATCCTGGGAGGGTGTGGTAGGTGGGCTGGTTGCAGTCGCTGTGATAGGCATCTTTTTCGCCCTGTTTCGCGATGTGAAAGTGGGAGTGGTGTTGGCGGTGGTGTTGCCCGCAGCCTTGGTGTCGGTAATAGGGGATTTATTGGAAAGTATGCTCAAACGCTTCCGCGGCGTTAAGGATTCCGGTCATATTTTGCCCGGCCATGGAGGTGTTCTGGATCGCATCGACGGTTTGGTTGCCGCAGTTCCTATTTTCACTTTGGCGGTGATCACCGCCCACGGTTTTTGGTAAGCGCTATGCAGCGGCTTACGATTCTCGGCTCCACCGGTTCCATTGGTGTTTCCACTCTGGATGTCGTCGGCGATCATCCAGATCGCTATGAAATTTTCGCGCTGGCGGCGCAGAGCAACGACGCCCGCCTGTTTGAACAGGTCGAGCGTTTCCGTCCTCGTTATGCCGTGCTTTGTCACCCTGAGTCGGCGGAGAGACTGAGCCTGCGTCTGCGGCAGATAAAAAGTACTACCGAGGTTCTTTGTGGCACAGAGTCTCTGAATGACATTGCCTCTGCCGGCGAAGTCGACACGGTGATTGCGGCAGTGGTTGGGGCGGCTGGCCTGGCACCGACAATGGCGGCGGTTACTGCGGGTAAGCGGGTGCTCTTGGCTAATAAAGAGTCCTTGGTAATGGCGGGGCGTCTTTTTATGGAGTCCGTGCAGACAAATGGTGCCCGGCTGTTACCGGTGGATAGCGAGCACAACGCCATTTTTCAATGTCTGCCGCAACCCATGGTGAGTTTGGAGGCGGCCGGTGTGCGCCGGCTTCTTCTCACTGGGTCTGGAGGCCCGTTTCGCGATCTGCCGCTCAGTGCTTTTGCTGCCATCACTCCAGAGCAGGCATGCGCACACCCCAATTGGGTTATGGGGCGTAAAATCTCGGTCGACTCGGCCACCATGATGAACAAAGGCCTGGAGTTTATTGAAGCCTGCTGGTTGTTTAATGCTGCGCCTGGGCAAATTGAAGTAGTCCTGCACCCGCAAAGCATTATTCATTCGATGGTCGAATTTCTCGATGGCTCGGTGCTCGCGCAGATGGGCCAACCAGATATGCGAACACCGATCGCAAATTGTCTCGCTTGGCCTGAGCGTATAAAAAACAAAGTACCAAGCCTGAACTTTCTGGAGCTTGGCAGTCTCAGCTTCGGCGCGCCGGACCCGGAACGCTACCCGTGTTTAGAGCTTGCGGTGGCAGCTATGCATACTGGTGGAACTTCGCCTGCCGCGCTAAATGCTGCCAATGAGGTAGCGGTGGCAGAGTTCCTTGACGGGCGCATTGGTTTCTTACAAATAGCCGAAACAGTAGATCGGGTAATGCAGTCCTGGGAAAGCTGGGAACCGCGCGACCTGAATTGTGTGATACATGCAGACCAACGCGCACGGGCGATGGCTGTCGAAGCGATGGCCGCCCACCGGCGGGCGGCATCGTGATAGTGATTAGGTGACTTACCTTATGGATCTGCTTCAAACCATCCTCGGCTTCCTGGTGGCGCTATTTATCCTGGTCAGCGTCCATGAGTTCGGCCACTTTTATGTGGCGCGACTGTGCGGCGTTAAGGTGCTGCGGTTTTGTATCGGTCTGGGCAAGCCGGTTTGGTCATTCCGAGACCGCAAAGGTACCGAGTTTGGATTGGCAGCTATTCCTCTCGGCGGCTACGTCAAAATGCTGGATGAGCGCGAGGGGGAAGTTCCACTGGAAGAGCGCCATCTAAGCTACAACAGCAAATCCGTCTGGCAGCGAATAGCGATACTCAGCGCTGGCCCTCTGGCCAATTTTATTCTGGCGGTGCTGATCTTTTCCTTTTTGTTGTTTTCATCCGGCAGCATCGGCGTCGCACCTGTTGTAGGGGCGGTGGCAAAAGACTCTCTGGCAGCGCAGGCGGGCCTGGAAGCTGGACAAGAGATCGTCGCGGTGGATGGGGTGCTTACTCCGACTTCCCAGGCGGTTATGGAACGTTTGTTTTTGCGCCTTGGCGAGACCGGTGTGCTTGAGCTTAGAGTGAGCCAACCGCAATCGGATCTTCATTACGATTTGGATATACCGTTGCAGAGCTGGCTGAGCGATGCGCGCGATCCCGATCCAGCGGCTGGATTAGGGTTCGACTTTTATATTCGACCCGTTGTGTTTGGTGATGCGCAACCGGACACACCAGCACACGCGGCCGGCCTTAAATCTGGCGATGTGTTACAGACGTTAAACGGCGAGAAGTTGCAGGGACGAGATGCCGTAATTCAATACATCCGCAAATCCGCAGGCATGCCTATCGACATGGTGATCTTGCGAGACGGCGTTGAGCATAGATTAAGAGTAACGCCGGAGTTGAAAACGTTGGAAGACGGCTCTAGCGCAGGCCAGATTGGCGTCGCGCTGGGTTATGGCCCTTGGCCGGATGATCTTCTTCGTCGCGAGAGCCATGGCCCGCTTGCTGCGGTAGCGCTCGGCTTCCAGCGAACGGCAGAAACTTCCAAGTTCGTTCTGATCTCTATGAAAAAGTTGATAGTGGGAGAAATTTCCACGAAAAACTTGAGCGGTCCTATCGGCATTGCTAAAGTGGCGGGCGATCACGCCAGGGCAGGTTTGGTGTACTTTGTTGAATTTCTTGCGATTCTCAGTGTTTATCTGGGGGTTCTGAACCTGCTGCCCATCCCCGTTTTGGACGGCGGACATATTCTCTATTCCATCGCCGAAGCCATCAAAGGAAGCCCGCTTTCGGAGCGTGTCCAGATGTTTGGTTATAGTCTCGGACTGGTGATTCTCGCCGGCGTGATGGTAATGGCCTTTTATAACGATTTATTACGGTTGTAGACCTGCCGTACTGGGGCGGCGGTTCGCGCTTTAACAATAAATTCCAACCAGAAGAACTCATTAGTCTGTGAAATATCTTGCCAAATTTAAGAAGAAGTCGTGTTTGATCGCGCTGGCAGTCAGTATGGCCAGCCAAGTTCAGGCAAACAGTTTTCGCATCGAGGACATTCGGGTTGAGGGCCTGCAACGGGTATCGGCGAGCCCGGTTTTCGCTGCACTGCCGATTGCATCTGGCGATTTTGCCGATACTGAATCCATTCGCACTGCAGTCCGAACACTCTTCTCCACCGGATTTTTTGACGATATTCAGGTGTTGCAAGAAGGCAATGTGGTGATCTTTAAGGTCAAGGAGCGACCGACCATCAGCGAGATTACCATTGAGGGCAATAAAGCCATCAAAACCGAAGCTTTGATGGAAGCGATGACCAAAAACGATTTGGCGGAAGGGCAGATTTTTCAGCGCGGTACACTCGACGGCATCCTCAATGAATTAGAACGTCAATACGTCTCTCAAGGGCGCTATTCCGCAGAAGTGACGGCAAATATTGTCGATTTGCCGCACAATCAGGTAAAGGTTGAGGTAGTGGTGGACGAGGGTAAAGTCGCCGCCATTAAACATATCAATATCGTCGGTAATGAAGTGTTCGGTGATGATGAGCTACTGAAACTTTTTGAATTGACAACCACTGGTTGGCTTTCATGGATTACCAGTGATGACCGCTACGCGCGGGAGAAGTTGAAAGGCGATATTGAAAAACTCGAGTCATATTATCTGGATCGCGGTTACCTCGACTTCAAGGTGGTGTCATCACAAGTCTCCTTGAGCCCAGATCAAAAATCCGTCTATATCACGTTGAATATCCGCGAAGGTGATATTTATACGGTTAAGAAAATTGATCTTGCCGGCGAATTGATTGTGCCGGAAGAGCAAATTCGTCGATTGGTGCTACTGCGTGAAGGCGAAACCTTTTCGCAAGGACTCATGACCTCGACCTCCGAATATATGACAACGCTGCTGGGAAATGCCGGCTACACTAATGCCGAAGTCAAAGGCATCCCCACCCCGGATCCAGAAGCCAAAACGGTTGATATCACGTTTTTGATCAATCCCTCTCAGCGAGTATATGTTCGCCGTATCGAATTTCGAGGCAATACAAAAACTCAGGATGAAGTGCTCCGCCGGGAAATGCGCCAAATGGAAGGTGCCTCGGCCTCTAATGCGAAAATTGAACAAGGTAAAATTCGTCTTGAGCGTCTCGGATTTTTTAAAGAGGTCAATGTCGAAAATACCGAGGTTCCAGGTACCTCCGATTTAATTGATGTTGAATATACCGTTGAGGAACAACCGTCCGCATCCATTAATGCCAGCGTGGGTTATGGACAGGGTACTGGCTTTTTACTAGGCGCCTCCTTGCAACATAACAATTGGCAGGGTACAGGTAAGCAGGTTGGAGTTTCTGTCAATCACAGCCAATATCAGACACTCTACAATTTCTCTTATGTGGATCCCTATTTCACACCCGATGGCGTAAACCGCGGTATTAGTCTTTTTTACAGCGCAAGGGATTACAGCAAGATCAACGTGGCCTCCTATACCACGGACAGTTACGGACTGAATTTCAGCTTTGGTTATCCGATTTCCGAAATTCAACGTCTTAACTATGTTTTCGGTTACACCCACCTAAGTGTCGAAACCGGCGGTTATACCGTGCAGGAAATTCGTCGCACACCATTTGAACTTAATATTGATGAGTATCCATATGCATACATGCATGTGGATGATGCCGTGGAGCTTCGTCGGCTGAGTTCAGCGGCTGGACCCTTAGGCATTTACGAAGATTTTAGTGCTCCGACAGGCGTGGTTGCACAAGAGATGTTAACGAGTAGCCCGCCGGGGTTTGTCGATCTATATGGCGATGAATTTGACACATTTAATGCTGGCATCAGTTGGCTGCGAAGTACGCTTAACCGCGGTATTCTTGCGACGCGTGGCAGCAAACAAACCCTGTCGCTTGATATTTCAGTGCCCGGCAGTGATTTGGAATATTTTACGGCGCAATATGACGGTCAGGTATTTGTTCCACTGACGGACGCTTTTACCGTTCGCTTCCGCACGTCCTTGGGCTATGGCGATGGTTATGGCGATATGGATCGCCTGCCATTCTTTAAGAATTTTTATTCCGGCGGTTTCGGTTCTGTTCGTGGTTTCCGCCGCAGTTCGCTCGGACCTCAGGCCTCGGCGCCGGGCACTTATGCGACGGATTACTCAGATTATTCGGCTGTCGATTCCAATGGCGATGGAATCAGTGATAGCTATTCTCGCTCGGGTGAGGCGCTTTTATTATGCGACGAAACAGTGCGCGACTATATGGGTCGTGTGCAGTGTAACGAAAACGAGCTGCTGCGTAGCTACAGTACTGTCAACACGCGCAACCGTGCTTTTGGCGGAAATATGCTGGTGGAGTTCGGGGCGGATTTGATTTTTCCTCTGCCTTTTATCGACGATCAGCGCTCATTTCAGACCTCGCTCTTCCTGGATGTGGGCAATGTGTTTGATACCGACTGTGCCGATACCCAAATCAATTGCACCAGTTTTGATGCTGAGGAATTGCGCGCATCGGTCGGTATAGGTCTCAACTGGCTGTCCGCCATGGGTCCATTGACATTTAGTCTCGCGAAGACATTGAAACAAAATGAAGGCGATGATCGCGAAGCGTTCCAGTTTTCACTGGCGGCACCATTTTAAGTGCCGGCGGTTTCTTTTTTAACATGCTCTCTTATTCTGAAAATAAATCGGAGCGGCATTCCAAAAAGTGAGGAGTATTGAACATGAAACTGATGAAAATCATATTGGCAGGCGTATTGGTGATGGCATCCGGCCTTGTATTTGCTGCAGGTGCGACCAAAGTTGCTGTGCTTGATGTAGAGGCGCTGATTCTCGGTTCTGAGGCAGGTAAAAGCGGGATGGGCCAATTGGAAAAAAATGCCGAATATTCTGCGTTGAAAGCCAAGCTTGATAATCTCGAAGCCGAAATAAAAACCCTGGATGAGCAGGGTAAAAGCCAGGGACTCACCTGGGGTGAAGACAAAAAGAAAGAGCATATGACCAAACTGACCGATGTCGCTACCGAACGTCGTGAAACCATGACGAAACTCGGGCGCGGGCAGGAAATGGTCTATATGCAGTTATTAAACGCTATGCAGCCAGCAATATCGCAGGCATTGAACGCGGTGATGGCTGCAGAAGGTATCGACCTGGTTTTGGATAGCAAAGCGGCGGTGCATCGAATGTCAAATGCGGATATTACACCGATGGTATTGGAGCGGCTGAATAAGCTGAATGCAGAAGCCATGGAAAATGCGAAAAAAGCCAATCAAGGTAAAGACGCGAAAGCAAAGAAAAATTAATGAATAATTCTCTGGTTTGAATTCAACGAGAGTTCCGTTCGACAGGCCCGTCTCCGGGCCTTTGTCTTTTTACATAGTCACTGCGTAAATTCAGCAGAGTGGTGGTGAATGAATAGGTTCAGCTTAAGGCATCTCGCGGAATACCTTCAGGCGGACTGGAACGGTGATCCAGAGACGACGGTCAGCGGCATTGCAAACCTAGCGCATGCTGAGCCGCATCACCTGTCGTTTTTAAACAAAAAGCAATTTGCGGCGTATCTGAATAGTACGCGGGCGGGCATTGTCATTGTGAAAGATGATGTCACGGCTCCAGAAAGTCTGAATCTACTGCGTGTGAGTAATCCATATTCGGCATACGCGACCGTCTCCCGATTGTTCTGCCGACGCCCGCCGCAACCGCAGGGTATTCATCCCTCTGCGTTTGTGGACCCGACTGCTGTTATCGCGCCCTCTGCTTCTATTGGCTCTGGCTGCAGCATCGCGGAGGATGTGGAAATTGGTGAGAATACGGAAATCCTACCCGGTGCGGTGATTGGTGCTGGAAGTCGGCTGGGTGCGAACTGCATAATATATCCCAACGTCGTGATTTATCACGGCGTTATGCTGGGCGATAGGGTGACGGTTCACTCGAACACGGTAATTGGTGCCGATGGTTTTGGCTTTGCGCGGCACAACGATGAGTGGATAAAAATCTATCAACTCGGAGGTGTGCGCATTGGCAATGACGTTGAGATCGGCGCCAGTGTGACGATTGACCGCGGCGCAATTGACGATACTGTAATTTGTGATGGCGTGATTATTGACGATCAGGTGCATATTGCCCACAACTGCATAATTGGGCGCGGCACGGCGATTGCCGGGTGTACCGGAATAGCGGGAAGCACCGAAATAGGCGCCAGCTGTACCTTGGGTGGATTGGTGGCGGTGAGCGGGCATTTGAAAATTGCCGATAATGTTCACTTCAATGGCAGCTCGGTCGTGACTCGGTCAATCTCCGAACCAGGTATTTATTCATCAGGGACCGTGGTCCAAGAGGTTCATACGTGGCGTAAAAATGCCGTTCGTTTTGGTCAGTTGGAGCAATGGGTTGAGAGAATTAAAAAGCTGGAAAAAGTGGTAATGGCCGCTTCTGACGAGACAGCTGAAAAAAAATAATCGGCCGGTTTTTAATAGCGTCTCGCATCTCCATCGTTGCAGACGTAGCAATAAATTTTTTTTGGGGTTAGTTGTATGATGGATGTCAATGAAATCCGGCGCTATCTGCCGCATCGTTATCCTTTCCTGTTGCTCGACCGCGTAGTCGATTTAAAGGAGGGCGAGTCCATCGTCGCCTACAAGAATATTACGATCAACGAAGATGTGTTTAATGGCCATTTTCCCAACTACGCTGTCTTTCCCGGGGTGATGATACTGGAGTCCATGGCGCAAGCCTGTGGAGTGTTGGGTTTCAAGACAATGAATAAAACCCCGGATGACGGTTCGATTTATTTGTACGCCGGTATTGATGATGCGCGTTTTAAAAAGCCTGTTGTCCCAGGGGATCAGTTGTTTATTGAGGCCAGTATCCTTTCGGAAAAACGAGGAATCTGGAAGTTCGCTTGCGTGGCGAAGGTAGACGGGCAACTGGTTGCGAGTGCAACCATTCTCTGCGCGGATCGCAAAGTCTCTTAAGGAGTTGATGCGCTGCCATGACTAACAGTGACATTGATCCGCGCGCCGCAATTCATCCCAGCGCCAAGCTTGCTGCAGGTGTTTCGGTAGGACCGTTTTGCGTAATAGGCGCGGATGTTGAAATTGGTGAAGGCACTGTTATCGAGTCCCATGTGGTGATTAAAGGGCCTACGCGCATTGGCCGACACAATAAAATCTACCAATTCAGCACCTTGGGTGAAGCCACTCCCGATTTGAAATATAAAGGAGAGCCCACGACGCTTACGGTTGGCGATCACAATATCATTCGGGAAGGGGTAACCATTCATCGCGGCACCATTCAGGACCGCGGAGATACTTTGATCGGCGATCATAATCTCTTGATGGCATACGTCCACGTGGGCCATGACAGTGTTATTGGCAACCACTGCATTCTCGTAAACAATTCTGCGCTTGCGGGACATGTGATTATTGGGGACTGGGCAATTTTGAGTGGGTATACACTGGTTCACCAGTTTTGTCGGATCGGTCCTCACAGTTTTACCGGCATGGGCACGGCTGTGGGCAAAGATATTCCTGCCTTCGTTATGGTTGCAGGTTCACCTGCTGCGGCTCGCAATATCAATATCGAGGGGTTAAAACGCCGCGGTTTTAATAAAGACGATATTGCCGCTTTATCCTTGGCTTATAAAACGCTTTACCGCCGGGGCCTGACTGTCGATGAAGCCTTGTCCGAGTTGACGGAGCAAGCCAATGGCAATTCCCATGTGCAAACTCTGATAGATTCCATTACAGCCTCCACTCGCGGTATTGTGCGTTAACACTTCGATTATGCATCAACAATCTCCTTTGATTATCGGCGTAGTGGTAGGTGAGGCCTCTGGTGATTTATTGGGTGCCGGTCTTATACGGACGCTGAAACAGCATTTTCCTCATGCGGTATTTCAAGGTATTGGTGGCCCTAAAATGTTGGCCGAGGGTTTTGAGTCGCTCTTTCCTCAGGATCGGCTTGCGGTAATGGGTTTGGTGGAACCGCTAGCACGATTGCCAGAGCTATTAGGGATCAGACGCAGTTTGCGTCAACATTTTTTGCGTCATCGTCCCAGTGTTTTCATTGGTATAGACTCGCCGGATTTCAATCTTGATCTTGAACTGTCCCTGCGTAAACAAGGCATCAAAACCGTTCATTATGTCAGCCCATCAGTATGGGCTTGGCGCCAAGGGCGCATAAAAAAGATTGCCCGTGCAGTCGACCTGATGCTGACTCTGTTGCCATTTGAAGCTGATTTTTATCGCGCTAACCGCGTCCCGGTCGCCTATGTGGGGCATCCGTTGGCGGACGAAATTCCGCTGCAGCCGAACCCGCCAGCGGCGATTGAGGCGCTGCAACTTACGGATTCTATAAAGGGTAAAAAGATTGTTGCTCTGCTCCCCGGAAGCCGGGCAACAGAAGTGTCCCGCATGGGGCCATTGTTTTGGCAAGTTGCTGAATACTGTGCGGCGAAACAAAAAAATCTTCTATTTTTGGTGCCTTCGGCGAATGCTGCACGACATCAACAACTGGAAGAACAATTGAGAGAATTGGCCTCTGATTTACCTATTCGCCTTATCGAAGGGCAGTCGCACAAGGTCATGGAGGCTGCCGATGTCGTCGTCATGGCTTCCGGGACAACGACGCTTGAAGCCATGCTGCTAAAACGCCCTATGATCATCGCGTATAAGGTCGCTTCTCTCACTTATTCGCTCCTGGCAAGACTCGTCAAAGTTCAATTTATCGGTTTGCCCAATTTATTGGCGAACAGGGCAGTCGTCCCGGAATTTATTCAGGAGCGTGCGACTCCTGTTGCCATAGGAGACGCATTGCTAAATTATCTCAATAATCCAACGACAACCAAAAAGTTGACGGCGACATTTGAAGATCTGCATTTGCAATTGCGGCAAAACTCGGATGAGCAGGCAGCAAGAGCGATCGCAGCCTTAATCAAGGGCGCTGACGCTATATGACCGTGCGCATAATGGCCGGTGTGGATGAGGTGGGTCGGGGGCCATTGGCGGGCGACGTGGTGGCGGCCGCTGTTATTCTCGACAGTAAAAAGCCCATTGCCGGTCTGGCGGATTCCAAAAAACTCTCCGAGAAAAAGCGCGAACAACTTTTCGAAGAAATTCGGGATCGAGCCATTGCCTTTTGTGTGGCGCGCGCCAGCGTCGACGAGATCGAACGTCTTAATATCCTGCACGCCAGCTTGCTGGCTATGAAACGTGCAGTGGAAGGATTGCATGTCGAACCGCATCATGTTTTGGTTGATGGTAATCGTCTTCCGCAGTGGCGTTATTCCAGCGAAGCGGTGGTGCAGGGAGATGCATCAGTGGCGGCGATCAGCGCAGCTTCCATTCTGGCGAAAGTTACCCGTGACCGGGAAATGTGCATATTGGATGAGGTATATCCGGGCTATGGCTTCGCCCTTCACAAAGGGTATCCCACGAAGCATCATTTGGCGGCGCTGCAATCCATGGGTCCAAGTCCCATTCATCGCCGGTGTTACGCTCCAGTTCGCGAATTGATTGCGCAGATTTCGCTGTTTTAAAAACGACAGTCATTTAGAACGCGCGGCTTATCGACATTTCTGATTAAAAAATCTTTCCGTCAATTTTTCGTCGTCATATTTTGAAAAACTTGACTTACCTCTCATTTTTTCAGCTATACCTTAGTTACCTCTTGGTTATCTGGGGAGCGTTTTGTTTCCGGGAGGTGGTCAGCATTCAATGATCCAGTATTACAACAAGCCAGCTTTACAAGTTAAGGAAGAACAACAAGAACGAGAAGGTATACGCCCATAAAAGTTTGTTAGGACTGCCGAGTGAACATAATCAAACAAAAAAATACAACCCCCGTTTGGTGGAACCCTTGGTTCAGTTTGTACCGGGAATGGTTGCAACAACTCCTAATACCTAATGACGAGTCTGTTATGCGCCGTTTTATTCGACACCCATCAGATATGCCAATTGATTTTCAAATCAATGAGCACGAGCCACCTGTCGCCCATAAAATTCGCGACGTAAGCTTGGGAGGACTCTGCTTCACAGCAGACCGTCCAATGCAGCGTGGTTCTCATATTCGTATCCATATTCCCATAGCCTCCTCGGCAGGAGAGGGCGCTGCGCATCGACCATTCGAGGCCGACGGCGTGGTGGCTTGGTGTCGCAGAGAGGGGAGCGGTTACGCCGTTGGGGTCCAATTTGCCGACCAATCAACGCAGTTTGGTGTGCGTATGGTGGAGCAAATTTGCCACATCGAGCACTATCGCTACGATGTCTATCAAGAGCAGGGGCGGATGCTGACAAGTGAAGAAGCGGCGCGTGAATGGGTCGAGCGCTACGCTGCGGAATTTCCTCAATAAATAGCTATCAGCAAATATAGATANNATATAGATAAAGCTATCGGCAATTATAGAAATAGCCATCAGCAAATATAGAAAAAGCTATCTGCGCGGAGTCGGGTGCTAGCGAATATGCGATGCACCCGCTAGCGATTATGGATCACTGGTAATTTTCCTCAAGCAACCAGTAGCCGGTCGTAACGACGGCTCAGCAAATCGTAAAACTGTTCACGCAGCGCCAGTATCGAGGTTTTGAGATCCGCTATTTCCTGTTCGGTAATGTCCTGCCGGCCGACATACACCTGCTTGCGGAACAAAGCAATTCTGGCACCGTAGAGTCGCAGGGTTTTTTCCATGGTTTTTTCGCCGAGCATCAGAAGTTTGGCTTCTGCATCAGCAAGCTTACGAAATTCCGTCACCAATTCCATGTTCACTTTATCCAGCTCCAGCTTTCTCGCCGATGGCCAGTTTTTACCGAATTTGGTGGATTCAATAACGAGTGAGGAGTAGCGGGCGAAGCAATGGTTGACATTGCCCACCGCCGATGAAATTTCTTCCAGCAACGCAAGGCGGCGATTCGTGGTGCTCGCCGTACTGGATTCGAGGCTCTGTTTGCGGTGATAAAACCACAAAGTGGCAAGTGTGATCAGTCCTCCGAGTCCCACCTTTAACGCGGTATCCACAAATGGCCAGACGTCTGCGAAGCTCATAAAGCCTGTCTCCTCTCCAGTCAAAAAAATGACGTGTATTGATATCAGATGGAGACAGAGCAAAAAGCAAACCAGGAGTATCGAAGCGTTGACTATCCTCCGGCGATTTTGACCTTGAAGCCTTTTTTTTCTAAAAATGGTTTGAGCTTTTCTCGTTGCTCGCCTTGGATTTCAATTACCCCATCCTTGACNNTGACGGTTCCCCCTGTTCCGCAAAACTGCTTTAGCTCTTTTGCTAGATTTTTTAACTCCTCGGCAGCGAGCGGCAGTCCGCTAATCAGCGTTACCCCTTTGCCTCCGCGCCCTTTGGACTCCCGTTGTAGCCGCACAACGGAATCCGGCCCCGGAACCGGAGCGGATGACGGTTGCTTGTCAGACTGTTTGATACGACCGGTTTCTGTCGAATATACAAGACGGGAGGAGTCCTTCATGGGCGTACTCCGAGGTAATGAAAGTGTGAAGGCGAGTATACCCGTACTCAATTAGTTCACGCTTGCCTGATGTGGGGGAAGCCGCTAGTTTGTCGCTATTCCCGAAGGAGCTCATATGACCCAATCAGAACTTCGTCACACGCTGTACACCGTTATTTTTGGCACAGAAACCCGTGCGGGCAAATTGTTCGATGTAGCGCTGATCTATTTGATCCTGCTGAGTGTTGGAGCGCTGATGCTGGATTCCATGGTGCCCGTGGGTTCGGAGCTGAGCAACATGCTCACAGTGGCAGAGTGGACATTTACCATTCTGTTTACTTTGGAATACCTGGTCAGGATTTACTGCTCGCCGCGGCCACTGGCGTATATGTCCAGCTTTTATGGCATTGTTGATCTGGTGTCGGTGTTGCCAACCTACCTTGGGCTTATTTTCCCGGGAGCTAATTACGCGCTGATAGTGCGTCTGACGCGTGTTTTGCGAGTATTTCGTGTTTTGAAGCTGGCGCGTTATATGTCGGAAGCGAACGTATTGATTCGTTCGTTATTGCTGTCACGACGAAAAATCCTCGTGTTTTTTTTCGTGGTATTGGTGCTCGCGACAATCTTCGGTTCCATTATGTATATGGTTGAAGGGCCGGAAAATGGCTTTACCAGCATTCCCAAAAGCATCTATTGGACGGTCGTTACCATTACAACCGTGGGTTATGGGGATATCACCCCAAAAACGCCATTAGGGCAAGTTGTGGCGACGGTCGCAATGGTTACTGGTTACTCCATTATCGCGGTACCAACGGGAATCGTTACTGCGGAACTGGCTCAGGAAATTCAGCGGGAGCGGATCGCTCGTGTTTGTAATAACTGCGGTCGCGCAGGCCATGATCAGGACGCAAAATACTGCAAATTCTGCGGCAGCCCCTTTCCAGAAGAGTAAGGCCGTTCGTCAGTTTGCGATCTACACTCGGCTTGCCGCCTTCTTCGTGCGCAGATTATTTTGCACAAGCTCAACCCGGCGTCGCATTTGTTTCGAATGGTGTTCGTGGCGAGGATCCTCTAGCCAATATTTCACTTCCATCTTTCCGGTGAAGTCTTCGACCACGGCGGTACAGGATTCCACCCAATCGCCGGTATTGTAATAGTCAATATCCAAAAGCCGGTGATGCGCCGCATGATGGATGTGGCCACAGACCACGCCATCAAAACCCTGTTTACGTGCGCCGTAGGCCACTGCATGTTCATAATCTTTGATGTAAGTCTGAGCACGGTTGATGTGTTGCTTTAGAAAGCCGGAAAACGACCAATAACCATATCCATATTTGGCGCGCAGGCGGTTAAACCAACGGTTAAGAAACATGAGCAGACAATAGCCGTGGTCACCGACATGCCGTAACCATCGGCTGCAGCGCGCTACGCCCTCAAACTGGTCACCGTGAATAACCAGTAGTCGGCGGTTATCCGCTGTGGTGTGCACCGCTCGATTGCAGACACGAATATTGTCGAAGTCATTGTTCGCGTACTTACGCAAAAATTCGTCATGGTTGCCGGTAATGTAAGTAATCGGCACACCTTTTTTTGACAGTTTTAAAATTCTCCGCAGCAGGCGATTGAAACTGGCATTCCAGAAAACACCGCTTCGCATTTTCCAGCCATCAAAGATATCGCCTACTAAATAGAGGTGTTCACAAGGGTATTGCTTAAGAAAAGCATTGAGCTGTCCTGCTTTGCAGTCTCGTGTTCCGAGGTGAACATCAGAAATGAATATGGCGCGGTAGACCGTTTGAGTTGATCCATCTTGGTCATTTTGAGCCTCGGAATAATGCGCGGAAGATGAAGGCATGGTCATGGCCCGGTGTCTGCTTCGTCACGCCTGCATTTTTGCTTCTAATTATTGAGTTTATATGACGCATTAATGACACTTTTATGACCATCGAAGTGTTCACTATTTCTATAAGCTACGGAAATTAAAACCAAAATTTTTATTTGCCCTAATTGGCGAAAAAGTTTGCGCTTCTGAGGGCTTGGCTATACTGAATGAAGTTTGGTGTATTGCGGTGACAGGTCGACGGGTGAACCCCTGTTGCGCAGCACCCAAATGGTGTCGACGGCCTGGAAAGCCGTTACCCTCAGATCCGCAGGCGGTCAATCGCTATAACAACATCTGCAGCAGCAGGGTAACTCTTGTGTGACAAATCGAATTGATCCGATTCAGTCGGCCTTGGCCGACCCCAGTCTAAACACGTATCAGAGCAATCGTGCACTCAATGCACTGTTGGACTCCATGCGTGAAATCGTTCTGTATTTCGACCAATGGGGTGTTATTCGCCATGCGAATGCCCGCGCGCATGAGTGGCGGGCCGGCGACCCGTTGATCGGTAAAACTTTTGTTGAGCTAGCTCCCGCCTGGGACGATCCCGCGGAGCGGCAGCGGGAAATCATGCAGGTATTCCGCACGCGCAATCCGCGATTGGACTCGCGGGAGCGCGCGCTGGAGGCAGATGGCGATTCCTGGTTTCAGGTTGACAAGATTCCCACCACAGATGAGCACGGCCGGGTGGACGGAGTGATGGTGGTTATTCGCGAGGTCACTCAGGCGGTTCGGCGCGAGCTGACGGTCAAAGAAAGTGAGGCGCGCTACCGGGCGTATATCGCCAATAGCTCGGACGCCATATGGCGCTACGACATATGTCCTCCCATCGATACTCAGCTGGTATCGGAGCAGCAACTGGAGTTGGTTCTCAAGCGGGCAGTATTAGCCGAGTGCAACGAAAAACTGGTCCGATTGTATGGTGCGGCGAGTTCGTCGGAATTGATGGGGTTGCCGATATATCACAACGGTTCACCCAACATTCGCGCGGATATTACGGAATTTATCCAGAACGGTTACCGCTTGGAGGAGCGTGAGTACGAACGACTCGACAATGCCGGCCAGAGCATGTCGCTGCAAAGCAGTGCGATAGGCATAGTGGAGAACGGTTTTTTGACCAGAGTCTGGGGCACCACTCGGGACATCACGGAGAAATGTCGCTACCTTGCGCGCATGGAGTACCTTGCCAATCACGATGCGCTCACCAGTCTACCCAATCGCAGCGTCCTGTACCGCACGATCAATAAAGCCCTGAAAGATCGCGAAGATAAGCAGAAAATGGCGCTGCTGTTGATTGATCTTGATCGTTTCAAAGAAATCAATGACACCTTGGGGCATTTGGCCGGTGATAAGGTGCTCAAGCAATTGGGGCAGCGCTTGCAGGAAATGCTGAGCGAGACAAAAGGCCTGGTGACCCGCCTCGGTGGAGACGAATTTGCGATATTTCTGCCCAGTTTGCGCAATGCCCAGCACGCCGCGGTATTGGCGCACAAAATTCTCGACAGTATTTCTTTGGTATTTGAAGTAGAAGGGCTGCGCACAGAAATCAGCGCGAGCATTGGTGTTGCAATCTGCCCGGATCAGGCGCGTGATGTCAGCACTTTGATGCGCTTCGCCGATGTGGCCATGTACCGAGCGAAAACCTGTTTGCAAGGTGTCGCTGTTTACGATTCCGCATTCGATCCGCACTCACCTAAACGTCTTGAATTGATGGGGGCGCTCGGTCGTGCAATTCGCGAAAATCAGCTTATTTTGCATTTTCAGCCGAAAATTCAGCTCAGCTCAAATCGTGTCTATGGGTTTGAAGCCCTCCTGCGGTGGAACCATCCGGAACTAGGTTTTATTCCGCCGAATGATTTTATTCCCATCGCAGAACACTCAAACCTGATTTACCCGATGACGCTTTGGGTATTGGAAAATGGTATCCGCCATTGCAAACAGTGGTTACAGCAAGGTTTGCAAATCAGCATGGCGATGAATCTTTCCGCGCGGAATTTACTGGACGATCGCATTGTGCTCGATCTTAAGCGGCTGTTGCGGGAATACGATGTGCCTGGCTATTTGGTCGAACTGGAGATAACCGAAAGTACCATCATGGCGGACCCGGGACGAGCAGAAGCCGCGCTTGCGCGCATTAACCGCTTAGGGGTGCGCTTGTCGGTGGATGACTTTGGTACTGGCTATTCCTCTTTAGCGTATTTAAAGCGTTTGCCAGTGCAGACGCTGAAAATTGATTCGTCATTTGTGCGTACGATGCTCAACGACGAGCAAGATGAAATTATCGTAAATTCCACCATACATTTGGCGCATAATTTAGGTTTGCGGGTGGTGGCGGAGGGTGTGGAGACACCGGCGGTGTATCAGAAACTGGTGGATCTCGGTTGCGACGAAGCCCAGGGATTTTACATGGGGCGACCGCTGCCAGCGCTGGAGGCGGAGCGCTGGTTAAAAGAATCCAGTTGGGGCCTTTGCGCTCCGTGATTTAATTCAGGCGGCTGCTTTCGCGAATTTTGCGCACATCCAGCAAACGTTGATCAATCTTTGCTCGGGCCTGAAAATCTTTTTCATCAATCAATTTCAACGCGTTGCGCAGTTGAATTTCCGCCTTGTCATAAAGCCCCATCAATAAAAAATACTCCGCACGGGCCTTGTGTACATCCAGAATGTGTCCGGCCAAACCGTGGACCTCTGCCAGTAAATACCAAACGTAAGCGTTGCCTGGATGGCGTTTGACATGCTGGACCAGCAGTGCCTCGCATTCGGGATAACGACCGGCCTCCATGAGTATTTCCGCGAGTCGCACATTCAGTGGGTGATTGCGCGGTTGTTGAGCCAGCGCATCATTGAGGATCTTGGTCGCTTGATCCCAGTCCTGATCTTTTGCTGCAATATCCGCTTCCGCCACTGCCAGCATCACACGATTGTTGGTCAAGGCTCTGAGGCCGGGCAGGGCGCTGCGCGCGCCGGCGGTGTCGCCACTGCGGGTTCGCGCGAGCACCAGTCCGTAGTGCGCCATGAGTGGCGACATTGTTTGATAGCGATTGATTTCTTCCTCGAAACGTTTCGTCGCGCGCGCCGCACTTGATTCAAAGTGCAGCATGACCCGGGCGCGAATCATCTGGTATTCCTCGTCCGCTTCAATACGTTTCAGCGGGTATTTTTGTGCGCGACTGGCAGAATCAGCGATTCGACTTTCGGTAATGGGGTGAGTCAGTAGAAACTCCGGAACCTTAGTTCGGTAACGGGTGGATTTGAGCATTTGCTCAAACATGCCGGTCATCGAGTGGGGGTCGAAGCCGGCATGAGCAAGTGTTTGCATGCCGATGCGGTCAGCTTCGATTTCCATATCGCGGCTAAAGCGCAGTGAAGAATCGATAGCCGCAGCTTGAATGGCGGGGATCGCGGCAATCCCTACATCGCTATTGCCTGCGGCTACCACGAGAAGGCTGGCGAGTAATGCGGCAAGTCCGACGGTAGAGCTGGCTTTTTGTTGCTGTAAGCGCCGAGCGTAGTGACGCTGACTCAAGTGGGCCAACTCGTGGGCGAGAATGGAGGCGAGCTGGTGTTCATTTTGCGCGGTGAGAAAGGTGCCGGTATTCACCCCGACAATTCCGCCAGGAGCGGCAAAAGCATTGAGCGCCGGGCTGTCCAGCACGATCAGTTCCAGACGCTTGTCCTGGAGTTCGCTGTAAGTAGTAACTCTCTGTAACAGCTCCGCCAGGTAGGCCTCGATAAAAGGATCGCGGGAAGTTGGCAGGCTGGCCCGATAGGCGCGGATCAGATCTTGGCCGAGGGCATACTCTTCGGATGGCGAGATCAGACCAGCGCTGTTTTCACCAAGTGACGGGAGCTGCAGTTCACCTGTATTGGCAATTGCTTGAAACGTGGTGACGTGCAAGCCAAGTAACAAAATCACGTAGAATACGAAGTGCCGCCTAACCACAATAACTTAACCTTTTATATTGGACTTATAGGGAGCGCGACTAGCGCCGCCTGCACCCGGACAGATCTGACGAAATACGCTCGCCCGATCCGGTTTCGGTGTTGAAAAAATTATGCGTTCTAATGTAGCCAGCTACTGCTCTGATAGATAGGTATGGGCGCAAAAAATGCGCCTCGGTAGCTTAGTAATACGTGCCGTTTCAGACCTTCCCGCCATGAAGAGATTCCATGACCTCTGATAGAGAACTTCCCGATCTCACTGCCGCGACCCAGGTAATCCCCAGTCTTACTGTGGATGCCACAGGTTTGCGTTGCCCGCTGCCTCTTCT
This sequence comes from Marinagarivorans sp. UBA5868, assembly GCA_002432095.1. Classification (GTDB taxonomy): domain Bacteria; phylum Pseudomonadota; class Gammaproteobacteria; order Pseudomonadales; family Cellvibrionaceae; genus UBA5868. Next base: position 32,164 of record DJFQ01000025.1, read on the forward strand.
TAAAGCGAAGCAGGCGCTCAATCAGTTACAGGTTGGTGAAGCTGTCAAAGTGACGGCCACTGACGCGGGTTCGGTGCGCGATTTCCACGCGTTTGCCGAACTCAGTGGTCACCGCATTATCCGCTTTGCGGAGCGCGATGGCGTTTACGAATACATCCTCGAAAAACGATAAGAACCTGTGGGGAGTTGGGCATGATCAAGATTTTCGAACGCTGGATAGATCGATATTTCGCCGAAGAAGAGGCGGTATTGCTGGCGATACTATTGGTGGCTGCCGTCGTCATTATTATGACGCTTGGCGTCGTGCTGGCTCCCATGCTTACCGCAATCATCATCGCGTTCCTGATGCAAGGACTCGTGCTGCGTCTGGTTGGCTGGGGTTTGCCTCACCTCTA
>DJFQ01000025.1:32571-34498 GCA_002432095.1 Marinagarivorans sp. UBA5868
GCAGAAACCCCGCGCATGCTCAAAGAAGGGCAGGCGATGCTGTTGCATCTTCCCGAGACGTACCCGCAATTCATTACCGAGGATCACATCCGCCAGATCACTAACGGTGTGGCGCAAGAGCTGGGGCGCCTCGGTCAAAATGTGTTGAGCTTTTCGCTGGCTCAGTTACCCGTGCTCATGGCGGTAATCATTTATCTGGTGTTGGTGCCGATTCTGGTTTTTTTCTTTCTCAAGGATGCGCAGCCAATGCTCGCATGGGTGGGCAGTTTGCTGCCAAAGGAGAGGCCGGTGATGCAGCAGATTTGGCGCGAAATGAATTTGCAAATTGCGAACTATGTGCGCGGCAAAGTTCTGGAAATTGTCATAGTGGCCGGCGTCACAAGTGTGACTTTTTCACTGCTCGGCGTTAATTACGCGTTATTGCTTGGCATCCTCACCGGGCTTTCTGTACTGATCCCTTATATCGGCGCCGCAGTTGCGACCTTGCCCGTTTTTTTAATCGGCTTTTTTCAATGGGGCTGGAGTGGAGATCTGCTTTACCTCATGGCGGCATACGGAGTGATTCAAGCACTGGACGGCAATGTTCTCGTGCCGCTTTTGTTTTCGGAAGCAGTAAAAATGCATCCAGTGGCAATCGTCCTCGCAGTACTGGTTTTCGGCGGACTGTGGGGATTTTGGGGCGTATTTTTTGCGATACCCCTGGCGACGTTGTGCAAAGCGATATTAAATGCGTGGCCTACACGTCACGGCGCTCCTCCCGTTGTCGAATCCGTGCCCGTGAAAATGCTTTGATACTTGCGGTGAGGTGGCGTTTTGATGTAGTCAGCGAACACCGCTACAGGCCGCGTGGCTGCTGCGGTGCAGCGAAACTCTTCGGTAGATAAATGGGGATGACCTGTGTAGAATCGGTCTCCCGTAGCTGGTCGCTGTGGTCAAGCTCAGCCCCGCTGCGATGATTTGCTCCAACCCTGTACGTGTTAAAAAACAATATCAAGGCGAAACCTTTCTTCCGCCAATCACCTGTGTTGCTCTGAACACATTACTTTCGTAATGAGGGAATTGTTTGTTTATCAGGACGACGTTTTGTTCTGAGACGCGGTTATTGTGCGCGATTTGAGGTCAGCGCTGCTTATAAGGCTCCGACGAATGATCGGGGTATACAGTTCTGTTGATTAGTGCGCAATTCCAGCGCAACGGATGAGGAGACTTGAATGCTCGAGGAAATTGATGCTCTCGAAACCCGAGAGTGGCTAGATGCTCTTGAATCAGTAATTCGACACAATGGTTCAGAGCGGGCCGCGTATTTGTTGGCAAAACTGGCGAATGCGGCGACCCAGTCCGGTGTAAAACTGCCTTCCGCCATTACCACCCCCTACTGCAATACCATTCCCCCAAATCAAGAAATCCAGCTCACTGGCGATATCAAACTCGAACGTCGTATTCGATCTTTGACTCGCTGGAATGCCATGGCGATGGTGATGCGCGCCAATGATAATGACGATGGTCTCGGTGGGCATATCTCCACTTTTTCCTCCGCGGCGACCTTATACGATGTGGGCTTCAACCACTTTTTCCGCGGCAATGAGGGCGAGCAACTGGGTGATTTGGTGTATTTCCAGGGCCACAGCTCACCGGGAATGTATGCGCGTTCTTATTTGGAAGGCAGGTTGACGGAAGAGCAGCTGGATAATTTCCGCCGCGAGGTCAATGGCAACGGTCTTTCTTCTTATCCACACCCCTGGTTGATGCCGGATTACTGGCAATTCCCGACCGTTTCAATGGGTCTGGGACCGATTATGGCTATCTATCAGGCGCACGTAATGCGCTATATGTCGGCTCGTGGTCTTTCCGCGCGCGGCGATCGTAAAGTATGGGCATTCCTCGGCGATGGTGAGTGTGATGAGCCGGAATCATTAGGGGCAATTTC
>DJFQ01000025.1:34507-36970 GCA_002432095.1 Marinagarivorans sp. UBA5868
CGCCTGGACGGGCCGGTGCGCGGCAACGGCAAAATCGTTCAGGAGCTCGAAGGCGTGTTCCGTGGTGCAGGTTGGAACGTGATCAAAGTCTTGTGGGGCTCCAAGTGGGACGCCCTGCTGGCGAAGGACAAAACCGGCCTGCTGCAGAAGCGTATGGACGAGGTTGTCGACGGCGAAATGCAGAATTTCAAAGCCAACGGCGGCGCTTACACTCGCGAGCATTTTTTTGGCAAATATCCGGAGCTGCTGGAAATGGTCAAAGACATGTCGGACGACGAAATCTTTGCCCTAAATCGTGGCGGTCACGACCCGCAGAAAGTATATGCGGCCTACGCGGCGGCGGTCGCCCATAAAGGGCAGCCCACAGTCATCCTGGCGCAGACGGTTAAAGGTTATGCGATGGGTACCTCCGGCGAGTCCGCCAACGTGGCCCACTCCATCAAGAAGCTGGATCTCGATAGCCTTAAGGCATTCCGTGACCGCTTCGAAATTCCGGTCAGTGATGAAGACCTGAAATCCGTACCTTATTATCGTCCCGCGCCGGATTCTCCGGAGATGGTTTACCTTCATCAGCGTCGCAAATCGCTGAATGGTTATGTGCCATCCCGCGTGGCGGATTTTGAGGCGCTGGAAGTGCCGAGCCTGGAATCTTTCCGCGCCCTGCTGAAATCTTCTGGCGATCGTGAAATTTCCACCACCATGGCGTTTGTACGATTTCTCTCGACCCTGGTAAAAGACAAAAACATGGGCGAGCGTATTGTGCCTATTGTTCCCGATGAGGCGCGCACCTTCGGTATGGAAGGTATGTTCCGCCAGTTGGGCATTTATTCGTCCGAAGGGCAGAAATACACCCCTCACGACTCCAATCAGATCATGTTTTATAAGGAAGATAAAAAAGGTCAAATTTTGGAGGAGGGTATCAACGAAGCTGGCGCTATGTCGGCGTGGATTAATTGCGCTACAGCGTACAGCACCTACAAAGTTCCGATGGTGCCGTTTTACATCTATTACTCCATGTTCGGCTTCCAGCGTATCGGCGATTTGGCGTGGCTGGCTGGTGATATTCAAGCCCGTGGATTTTTGGTTGGTGCAACTGCCGGCCGTACCACACTCAACGGCGAGGGATTGCAGCATCAGGACGGCCACAGCCATATCCTGGCCAACACGATTCCGAACTGCCGCAGTTATGATCCCGCCTATGCCTACGAGTTGGCGGTAATCATTCAGGATGGTCTGAAGCGCATGTATGGCAACAAGGAAAATTGCTTTTATTACATCACCACCATGAATGAAAACTACACCCATCCAGATATGCCCGAGGGTGCCGAAGAAGGCATTGTGCGTGGTATTTACAAACTGGTTGAAGGAAAAAAGAAAGCCAAGAAAAAGGTCCAGTTGATGGGCGCAGGAACCATTTTGCGCGAAGTGGAAGCGGCAGCTCAATTGTTGCGTGACAACCATGGTGTCGAGTCGGACATTTGGAGCCTCACCAGCATTAATGAGTTGACTCGCGATGGTCAGCGCGCAGAGCGTTGGAGTCGTTTGCATCCAGAACAACCGGCGAAAAAAGCGTATTTGACCACGCAGTTGGAAGGCCAAGATGGTCCCTTTGTCGTTTCCACCGATTACATGAAAAATTTCAGCGAGCAGTTGCGCCCCTACATTCCAGGTCGTTACTACGTGCTCGGTACGGACGGCTTTGGCCGCAGCGATACCCGCTCACAATTGCGCCATTTCTTTGAGGTCAACCGTTACTTTGTGACTGTTACCGCGCTGAAAGCACTTGCCGATGAAGGCAAAGTGCCTGTTTCCGAAGTGACCGATGCTATGAAGAAATACGACATCGATCCAGATAAAGCCGATCCTATGACCGTCTAAGAAGGAGTGCTCAGAAGTGGCTATAGAAACCATTAAGGTTCCCGACATTGGCGGTGCGGAAAACGTCGATGTAATTGAAGTATGTGTCGCGGTAGGCGACATGGTGAAGGCGGAGCAATCCCTTATTGTGTTGGAGTCCGATAAGGCCTCCATGGATATACCTGCACCGAAGTCGGGCAAGGTCGTAAAAATCTTGCTTAAAGAAGGCGACCAAGTCTCCGAAGGTGCGGCGATTGTGGAGCTTGAGACCGATACGAAAGCAGAGGCTTCTCCAGCACAGGCTGCTCCGGCTTCTGCAAAAAACGAGTCGACAGCGCCTGCTCCGGCTCCCGCAAAAAGCGAGTCGGCTGCGCCTGCTGTCGGCGGCACGGACACCACAGTTGAAGTGCCTGACATCGGTGGTTCAGAAAACGTCGACGTGATTGAAGTGTGTGTGAAAGTTGGGCAGGAAATCAAAGAAGGGGAGTCCTTGATCGTATTGGAAAGCGATAAAGCCTCCATGGAAGTGCCAGCTCCCGCATCGGGCAAAGTCGTCAGTATCGCTATCAAAGAGGGCGACAAAGTATCCGCGGGAAGCAAGATATT
>DJFQ01000025.1:37000-53213 GCA_002432095.1 Marinagarivorans sp. UBA5868
CTGCAGCTTCGCAGTCATCCACGATGGACCTTGTTGTACCCGATATCGGCGGCGCTGACAGTGTGGACGTTATTGAGGTCTGTGTGAAAGTAGGCGCAGAAATTAAAGAGGGCGACTCACTAATTGTTCTGGAAAGCGATAAAGCCTCTATGGAAGTACCCGCTCCAGCATCCGGCAAGGTGATCGAGCTGGTTATTAAAGAGGGTGATAAGGTTTCCATGGGTACCGCGATCGGTCGCTTGCAGGTGGCTGGCTCTGCATCAGTGCCCGCAGAGACTAAGACGTCTGCGGAGACTAAGGCGCCAGCACCACAACAAGCGTCGTCTGCGCCAACCCCGGCTAAGAATTCGTCGGCCCCTACGCCTGCGGTGGAGCCCTCTGCATCAACAAAATCAAATGCCTCCGTTTATGCCGGACCCGCGGTGCGCAAGCTCGCGCGTCAGCTGGGCGTGGATTTGGCTGAAGTCAAAGCCAGTGGGCCGCGCAGCCGTATTACCAAAGACGATGTTCGCAACCTTGTTAAATCTGTGATGGAAAATCGAGGCAAAGGTGTAGCCACTGCCACTTCGGGCAGCGGTATACCAGCCATGCCGACGATTGATTTTTCCCAGTTCGGCCAGATCGAAATGGTGAAAATGAGCAAAATCAAAAAAGTTACCGCCTTCAATATGACGCGTAACTGGTTGAATATTCCTGCGGTCACTCAGTTTGACGATGTGGACATTACGGAAATGGAAAACTTCCGCAAAGCCATGAAAGAGGAGGCAGATAAAGCTGGCGTAAAGCTTACGCCCGTGCCATTCCTGCTCAAAGCCTGTGCCGCCGCGTTGAAGGCTGAGCCCTCTTTTAATGTATCTTTGCATGCCGACGGTGAGCAGATCGTGCAGAAAAAATACATCCATATAGGCATGGCAGTGGATACACCAAATGGCTTGGTAGTACCGGTTATTCGTGATGTGGATAAAAAAGGCTTGTTTGAGCTGGCGGCCGAAGCCACTGCTCTGGCGAAGAAAGCTCGAGAAGGGAAATTGTTGCCAAAAGAAATGCAGGGTGGCTGTTTCACTATTTCGAGTTTGGGCGCAATCGGCGGCACTGGTTTTACCCCGATCGTCAATGCGCCGGAAGTGGGAATTCTCGGTGTGTCACGAGCGGACACCAAGCCAGTCTGGGATGGCAAAGCGTTCGTGCCACGTTTGATGTTGCCGTTGTGTCTGTCGTACGACCATCGGGCCATTAACGGGGGTGACGCCGGCCGCTTCCTAACTTATCTCGGCAGCCTTTTGGCTGATGTGCGTCGACTCTTGCTTTGATTTGAGTAGCCTTACGGTGCTTAAAAAGCCGACATTTATGTCGGCTTTTTTTGTTCTGGTTTAGCTCTTGTAACCATTAGGGTTTTGTTTTTGCCAGTTCCAGGTGTCACGGATCATAGTGTCGAGATCGCGTTCACAGCGCCAGCCAAGCTCTTTTTCCGCTTTGGTGGGATCGGCGTAGCAGGTGGCAATATCCCCCGGTCTGCGAGGTACTATGCGGTAGGGAATGGGTTGGCCCGAAACGGAGCGGAATTTTTCGATGATTTCCAGAACCGATATACCGCGACCTGTGCCGAGATTAAAAACATGCAAGCCCGCAGCTGAACGCTGTTGATGCTCGAGGGCGCGAATATGGCCGGCGGCGAGGTCCATCACGTGAATGTAGTCGCGGACTCCTGTGCCGTCGGGCGTGTCATAGTCATCTCCGAAGACATTGACTTGTTGAAGTCTCCCGCTCGCAACTTGAGCGATGTAAGGCAGCAAATTGTTGGGGGTGTCGTTAGGGTCTTCTCCAATCTGTCCTGACGGATGGGCTCCGATAGGGTTGAAGTAGCGGAGCAGCGTGATGTTCCAAAAATCTGGCTGCGACTGGTGAAGATCTCGCAGGATCTCTTCCACCATCAATTTGCTGCGGCCGTAAGGATTGGTTGCGGATGTTTGGCTGGATTCGGCGATTGGCACCTTCGCTGGATCACCGTAAACGGTGGCGGAAGAGCTGAACACCAAATGAGGGCAGTGGTGTTCGGCCATGATTTCGCATAATCCCAGTGTGCCGGCAACGTTGGTGTGGTAATAGGCGAGGGGAATGCGAGTGGACTCACCGACAGCTTTAAGTCCGGCAAAATGAATAACTGCGTCGATTTGATTTTGCTGAAATACGGACTTTAATGTCGTTCGGCAATTAATGTCGCCGCGGACAAGCGTAACGTTTTTGCCGCTCAGATGTTTTACTCGATCAATGGCTTCTTCATGGCTGTTGTGAAAATTATCCAGAATCACTACCTCGTAACCTGCTTCCAGCAGTTGTAAGGTTGTGTGAGAGCCGATGTAGCCCGCACCTCCGGTTACCAATATAGCCATTGTGAGTTACCTGATAATTTGTGGAGAGGCAGCAGTCTAATAAAACTCCGTGACTAGGCCAATTGCGAAGATTTTTGTGTTGGTGAGGACTCGAAATTGATCATCGATTCGATGTGCCGAAAATAAAAAAGCCCTGATCTTTCAATCAGGGCTTTTTTTGTTTGGCTCCGCCTGCTGGGCTCGAACCAGCGACCCAATGATTAACAGTCATTTGCTCTACCGACTGAGCTAAGGCGGAAGGGTCTGAGGAATTTCCTCTAGGGCGCGTATACTAGTGCCCTGTTTTTTCTCTGTCAACCTTTTATGCTTTTAACTGATTGATTTTAAACGCATTTGGAGGTCAAAAATCAATCATTAAAGCTGGTAGGACCGAGCGGACTCGAACCGCTGACCCCCACCATGTCAAGGTGGTGCTCTAACCAACTGAGCTACGGTCCTGTGCAGAGGTCGCGTATTCTAGCGATCCGAATTTCCTCAGGCAACCTCTTTTTTGCAAATTAAAAAGACTTAAGTGCTGCAGCTCCCAGTGCCGCCTGATAGATGATTTGAGTGGCTCGTGACCAGACCGTTAGTTTGTCGACACGATCTGTTTCCAGTGGCACCACGATGGTATCTCCCGGCTGAATACTTTCCCGATCCGCGCGGAACCAGGCTGAAGATTCCGGTTGAATGACACTGCCGTTAGCTTTAACGATATAAACCCGCTGCTCGTCCGCATTTTTCTTGTATCCGCCGGAGCGCTCGATATAGCTGATTGCATCCAGAGTCTGATCGTAGAAATGAGATGTGGGGTACTGAACTTCGCCAACCACGGTAACAGATGGCTTGTAGCGCGGTATGGTGAGAGTGTCGCCGCTTTCGAGTTGGAAATCATGATACTGCGGCGTTTTGAGGATAGCCGGAAGGTCAATGACCATTCGTCCCAGAGGTTTGATGGTATTGAGATTCTTCATCAGCTGTTCTGCTTCTTCTAGGCTTACCTGCTCCTGCCCCGTTTGAGCGCCAGCGGCGCTGCTGGCGGCAATTTCGCCCTGCAGTTTATCTTTGAGTTCTGTAAGCCTCTGTTGCTCGAGTTCCCGCAATTCTAATCGGGAAAAAACCGCGCCTGTTGCATAAGCGTGGGGCGTTAAGCCGCCCGCCCTCGTTAACACATCCACCAGGGTTTCGCCGGGCAAAATCGTATAGGTTCCCGGGAACATAACCTCGCCTACCAGCTCCACTGTTTCCTTTTGTTTCCATAAAGGAATTTGTTTTACCTGGAGTGTATCGCCCGGTTCTAATTCGACTGGAGCCGCGGACAGGTTCACTTCGATGTGCACGACAAGGCGCTGTCGCTGTTCATCAATTCCATAGCGAGTAATTTCCCCGTTGCTATCCAGGGCGCTTTCAGTCAGGCCGCCCGCAAGCTGAATCAATTGTTGCGAGGTCATATTCTCTGCTAGTGGATATACACCGGGAAAACGCACGCTGCCGCTGATGGAAACCACTTTTTTGCGCTCGTTAAATCGAGCCTGAGCCTCAAGCTGTTTCACGACGTCGGCAAGTTGTTGATCACGCTTGTCGTCATAATTAAAAATCTGGACGACATCAAAACCTTGCAACTGTGGATCCTTGTCTGAACCGGGTGCTTGCCAAGCCTCTGTCGGCGAAAACAGCATCACTTCCACGCGCCGTGTCTCCACGCTGAAACGCTGAATCAGGGCAACCTGAATGTCGGGATTGGGCAACAACTCCCGGGGTGTCGGAATGAGATCGGTGAACCGGAGATTAGGTCCCCAAGAGCGCGGTCCTGGGCGTTTCACATGACCAGCAAGAATGACCTGGTTATTAATGAAATCAAGTTTAGCGGCGATGGAAAGCAGGTCCCCATCGTGCAACTCGTAGCGTTTTCCATCGGTCGTCGACAAGTCGATATTGATCAACGTCCGCTCGCCAAAATTGTCGTGACGAACAAGATAGGAAATGGGCAAATACGCATTGTTGGTAAGTCCACCAGAAAGGTTTATAAGCGTGTTGATCGTGGCATCACCTTGAATTTCATAAGTGGCAGGGCGTTTGACTTGCCCTGTAATGCCGACGGTTTTACCAAGCGGTGGGACAAAAATCACATCACCTGGTAGCAGGCGTGCATCGTTGGACGTATCACCATTCAGAAGTAGGCTGTAAAGATCCAGAGTCGTGACAAGCTCACCTCTACGCTTCAACTGAATATTACGCAGGCTGCCCACATCGGTAATTCCGCCACTGGCGAACAGCGCATTAGTCATGGTTGCCAGCGATCCGACAGTAAAAGAACCCGGTCTTTTGACCTCGCCGAGTACAAATACTCTAATTGTGCGCAGAGCTCCCATGGTTACGGAGGCTTTTACACCGATCATTTGTTCGCTAACAATTTGCTCGATGACTTTTTGCGCTTGAGAAAATGTGAGTCCAGCAAGTGTTACTGGCCCTATTTGGGGAAACTGGACTTGCCCCTCACGATTTAATACCAGAGAGTGGGCGAGATTTTCTTTACCGTAGAGTTGAATCACCAGTGTATCGCCCGGACCCATAACATAATTCGCCGGGACGGGTATATCGGTGGCCGGGCGAAATGCATCCAAGTTGTTTTGAAAAAGATCGCGGCCGAACAGCGGCAATTTTGCCGGCCCGGTCCGGTCATCATCTACCTTCTCCTCGGATTTGGTTTCGTCATCGCCAGTTTCATTTTTTTGTTGCGTCGATTTCGAGTCGGATGTATCTCCGCCGTCACTCAGTACCGGTTGTTTGCTGTCCTGGTGGGAGCTCATTAAAGCGTTTATATCTATTCCGGCAGCCTCTGCCATTTGTTGCTGTTGTGCGGGCGACATGCTTTTAAACTGCTGAATTTGTTCCGCAGTTGGGGTAAATCCTTGTGCTTGGGCGTAGGCTTGCAAACTCATCACAGTGACGGCGAAGAGCAGTCGTATCGTCCGGTTCATAGGGGTTCTCATAAAAATAAATGCGTTTACCAGAGGTTTTTCGTTACCAAAACGCGTGCAGAGTTAAATGTCCGCCGCTGTCAATTTTCTCACCTGCGTAATAAATGGGAGATGTGTAGTGAAAAAGGCCTGCTTCCAGCATCAGGATCTTGTTGAGTGGTCTGAAATAGGTGGCCTGGACCCGTTCGGTTATGGTTTCCGGACCCATGATGCTGCCACCTGGCGGTGAGGCGTTGCGGCCGTCGTTATTGAAAAGGAATTTTCCAAGGCTGACATTTAAATGGTCGCCGCCGCGAAAGTACATCTGGCCGCGCAGTATATAGGCTTCGGTATCATTGTCGGTGGATGAGCCGATAGGGCGACCGTAATAACGGTAACCGCTTGCATAGATCGCGTTATGCTCGTAGGCGACATTGCCTCTTTTTTTGTCAGACTCATAAAAATACACTGTGGTGTTGAGCGCTTCGAAGCTGACGCGCATTTGGGTATTCCATGGAGAGAGCTGGATTTCTGTTCCCGCCATGCCGATGTGGCGGGNNGGGACGGCATGCCACCGGCTTCGTCTTCACCAATCAATTGACCGTAAACCGCACCGGTAGCGCCGCCGAGCCTATATCCCCAGCGCCAGTCGATACCAGCCAGTTGGTTGCCAGGTTCATTGCTTTTGTCCTCCGCGATACTGTCGTCGCCTCGGTTGTCCTTGCCGACCAGCAGGTTGAGGAAAGTATCGAGATCTCCGGGGCGGCCATCGCCGCCCCAAATGGCGGCACGGGAAAAGCCGAGTTCCAGGGTTTTCAAAGGTTTGATATTCAGACGCATGCCCCAGAGTCGCGCGTCGGGAATATGTCGTTCTGATTCGAGCTGAGACATGAAGGTGGCGAGTTGCCAAGGACCTATCCAGCTGAGCCAGGGGGATTCAAAGGCCCGACTTGAATTACGCTGTAAAAATAGCCCGGGGACCGGGCGCGCGTTATGGCTGAGAATCAGGCTGGAATCCCATCCTGGCCCCCACCACCGGTCGATTGCACCGATGCCGAATGCCCAGTTGCCAGCCATGCGGCTCAAATAGGATCCGTCAAAACGTAACGATTCATCGTCGGCGGGTTCGTGAGCGTAGCCTGCACGAAGGTTTATGGCCGTCTTTTGTGTGGTGATATTGAGGTTGAGCTCCGACTCGTACTGTTCGCGCCGATTCGAAGAAAAATCTCCGACCGCACCCACGGAATTGCCAATCGATGTCGTTTGCTGAAGCGTAACGTCCCGCATGGCTTTGCGTAATTCATGGCGTAAATATTGGTAGGACCAGAGTTGCGAGTCGTCTAGTTGCGCAGGCTCCACATGATCGAGTTCTTGTTTTATGTGGCGCCACATTAACGGCCACGCCGTGACGGGCGTATGCAATATGCCGCCATCCACTAAGTTCTGCAGGTGGTGGCGAGTTTGCTGATTACCGGTGTCGATCCAAGGGGCTGCATTTGCGCCGGTGGATATCATGAGTCCCAAAATCGCCCGCATCAGCGCACTAACAATCCGTGTAGAGGGTAGTGGGATACGCGATCTGCGATGCGCCGTTTTGTGTGTTTGCATGAATATCCAGGAAAGGTATGGATGAGATTTCTTCGGTTGCAGGGCATGCATCTTAGGAGATTTTGCCGTCGAGTCAATGACTCCGCGGTCCCTTTGAGCGGGTTCGGTATAGATTGACGGAGGACGATGACAGGTGAAAGAAGGTGAAAAACATGGTGACGGATTAATGGCTTATTTTTATCCAGTTCACAAAGTCGTACCGGTTTTTGCGCTTTGGCGCCAAACGCCCTGGAAATATGCGTCAGTCCCTGGACACACTTTCAGAATTCGCATAAGGTCCCGGCTTGGTTTTGCTGGGGATTCCAAACCTTAACAAAGCCAGCTTAGAAATCGGAGGAAGTGGTGGATTGTTGTTGTACCTTCACTTTGTGTAACCCAGTAACAAAAAAATAAACAACACAAACAGAGGAGTGGATTATGGCTGCTCGTGAATATGGCACTGTCAAGTGGTTTAATAATGCAAGAGGCTATGGTTTTATCACGCGTGGTGATAATACAGATGATATCTTCGTCCATTATCGCAACATCCGTGGAGAAGGTTATCGCTCGCTGAGTGAGGGACAAAAAGTCGAGTTCGAATTACAGCAAGGGGACAAGGGGTTGCAGGCTGAAGACGTCGCCTGTCTTTAATTAACTCTTATATAGGCCAGCCGTCTTATATATAGACCAGCCCTCTCATAAATGTATCAGCCAAGGAGCCAGGCAATATCCTTTCCAGTCTGAGAAGGTATTCGTTACGCCGAAGTATTTTCTTCTCACTGATTCAGGCGGCTTTAGAGTTTTAAAGCCGCCATCCTTTCGCAAATCTATTCTTTGGTATTTTGTTGCGGTGTTATCTTAATCAGCACACCAAATCTTGGATGATCAAGGTAATGCAGCTCACCACTGCGCATCCTGCGTTTTTGTCGCAATGTCGTTACTTGATTAACCAGGTAAGGAGATTTGCTGACGTCCTCTTGCTGCCAATTGCTCGCGTCTGTTGTCCAGCCAGTCCCCTCTGACTGCTGTGTCAGATTAACCATGTCATCATTTGGCTGATATTGCGAATTCGCTGAATCCGCGCTCGCCCACTTATCAGCAAGCTGTGGTTCGACGGGTAGGCGAGGCAGTGGGCCGAAATCTTGCCCGTGATTCACGCTGAATTCGCTGAACCAGAGATCCGTCTGCATATGCAGAAATCGGCTGACACTGAGGTTGATGTATCCCTGTAATTCATAGTGATCTCCGTAACGTTTGCCGCCGTGAAGAATTAACGAGGGCGCTTTTTCGGGGGAAGTCATCGGTTGGAGCCAAGTCTCGTGAAATAACACTCGATAGTGATTACGGCGGGTGAGGGCATCCCGGGTTTTTCGCAGACCGAGAGACTGCTCGGGTAGGTATTCAAAATATTTCTGTCCTTCAGATAGTGAGGATGGTTCGGCGGGTGTAGCCGAAGATGTGCTCTGAATCGAGTCTCCCCGCTCCTCCGCCAGGGTTTGGAGGAATTCATCGGACAGGCGCAACGAATCCGCCTGATCTGCGAGAGTCTGGCGCGCGGCTTCCTCGTCTGGGTCGATCAGCCGCTGCCAATTTTTGGGGTACTCCAGCAGAGCATTTTTTTGCCAGCCCTCTGCATCACTGCCGGATGAATGCGCGCCTCTTTCGAAAATAATCACTTCCACTTGGTAGACCTTGCCATTGGCCAGAGAAGATGAGGCGAGCAGCAGCATGGCGACAGAGGCGAGCCATCCCAATACAGTTGAGACAACCAGGTGGGTGGACTTTGGGGGAGTCATAGAGATTTCCTTCAGCGAATAACCGGTTGCGTCATCTGACTATGGCTGTTTATCAGCAAGGGTCGCAAGGACGCGATGAGTGTGCTGAATCCGTTCGATTGGGCCTTCCATAGTGGCAAAGAATCGCAAATGTGTGGCTCCATCTAAGCGATAAGTTTGCGGCCGAGTTTGCACCAATTTGACAATCGTGAGTGGATCGATCGAAGTTTTACTACCGAATTCGATGCGGCCAAATTCTTTGTTGGCTTCTACTTTGGTGATGCCCAACTCCTCGGCAAGTAGTTTCAATCTCGTTACCTGCATGAGGTTTTTGGTGGCGTCGGGCAAAAGCCCGAAACGATCAATCATTTCCACTTGCAACTCCTCAAGGTCTTCGGCAGCCTTAACGCTCGCAATACGTTTGTAAAGAATGAGGCGGGTATGCACATCCGCCAAATAGGCTTCTGGAATCAAAGCCGGAATACGTAAATTGATTTCCGCTCCACTGTGCGATGGTTGGTCAAGATCAATGATCTCGCCTTTGCGCATGGCGTTGACGGCGCGTTCGAGCATATCCATATAAAGCGAAAAGCCGATCGCCTGCATTTGCCCGCTCTGTTCTTCGCCAAGCAATTCCCCCGCGCCGCGAATTTCCATGTCGTGCGACGCCAGCATGAAGCCTGCACCCAGGTCTTGGGCTTCGGCGATCGCAGTCAGCCGTTTGTGCGCGTCCGCGGTCATCGCCTTTGCATTGGTGGTCAACAGATACGCGTAAGCTTGGTGATGCGAGCGCCCGACCCGACCGCGAAGTTGATGAAGTTGTGCAAGACCAAATTTATCCGCCCGTTCAATAATGATGGTGTTGGCGCTGGGTACATCAATGCCCGTTTCAATAATGGTGGTACAAACCAGGACATTGAATCGCTTGTGATAAAAGTCACTCATCACCGATTCCAGATCGCGCTCACGCATCTGGCCGTGACCTATTTGGATGCGAGCTTCGGGGATGGCTTCGGCTAATTCTCGCGCTGTTTTTTCGATGGTTTTGACTTCGTTATGAAGATAGTACACCTGCCCACCGCGGAGGATTTCCCGCAGGATTGCCTCCTTAACCGTCGCCAGATCAAACTCCCGAACAAAGGTTTTAATCGACAAACGCTTGGCCGGCGGCGTGGCGATAATGGATAGATCGCGGATGCCATTCATTGCCATATTCAGCGTGCGGGGAATCGGTGTGGCGGTCATGGTCAGTATGTCGACTTCCGCCCGTAAAGCCTTTAAGGCCTCTTTTTGCCGCACGCCAAAACGGTGTTCCTCGTCGACAATCAGCAGGCCCAGATTTGGATATTTGAGCGTGCCCTGCAGCAATTTATGAGTACCAATTAAGATGTCGATCTTGCCGTCTGCGACGCGCTTTTCGATGGTCTCGACTTCTTTGGCCGTCTTGAATCGCGATATGGATTCGATGTGTACTGGCCAATCGGCGAAGCGGTCTTTGAAATTTTCAAAATGCTGCTGCGCTAACAATGTGGTGGGCACTAGCACGACGACTTGTTTTCCATTTTGCACTGCGATAAAGGCGGCGCGCATGGCAACCTCGGTTTTGCCGAAGCCGACGTCACCGCAAACCAATCGGTCCATCGGCTGATGGCGCAGCATGTCGGCTTTTACCGCTTCGATGGCATTCAACTGATCCGGAGTCTCCTCAAAGGGAAAACTTGCGGAAAATTCTTGGTAAGCCTCTTCTGGATCTTTAAAAGGGAAGCCCTGCCTCGCCTGTCGTTTTGCGTAGATTTCCAAAAGCTCAGCGGCGACATCGCGGATCTGCTCTGCGGCTTTGCGCTTGGCTTTTTGCCACTGGTCGCTGCCCAGCCGATGTAATGGTGCATGATCTTCGTCCGCGCCTGTATAACGACTGATTAAATGCAGGTTGGCAACGGGGACATAAAGTTTTGCCTGATCCGCATATTCGATCAGCAAAAATTCGTGCTCCTGACCATCAACCTGGAGCGACTGTAGTCCGCGATAGCGACCGACACCATTGTCCTCATGCACCACCGGAGCGCCAATTTTGAGCTCAGTAAGGTTTTTTATGATGTTGTCGCGGTCGTCGCCGCCAGCGGTTTTACGCCGGCGGTGCTGCTGAACTCGCTGGCCGTATAACTGTGCTTCCGCGATCACCGCAATCTTCTGAAGCGGGTCGATAAGGCCGCCGTCAAGGGGGGCGACAGTTATCGAATAACGGTCGGTTGACTCTTTAAATTGCGCGAAGTTTGCCGCGCCAGAGGGCGTTACACCAATCTTCGCCAACTGCTCCAGCAGGGCTTCTCTACGCCCGGATGACTCGGCGCAAAAAAGAATGCGCAGGTCTCGCTCACACAGAAATGCCTCCAAAGCCAATAAGGGATTCGCTCCTTTGGCATTGATCTGCAGATCTGGAAGTGGCTCGCTGGCGAAATTGTGGTTGCCCCGCTTGTCGTCGAGAATCTCGCCCTTTACTGAAACCCGAGCGAGCGGGCTGAGTTGGCCAAAGATCTCATTGGCTGCCCAGAACAATTGCGCCGGCGGCATAAGCGGGCGCAAACGGTCACCCTGGCGACTTTCGTAGCGGGTGTGAGCAGAGCGCCAAAAAGACTCTACGGCGGTCTCCAGTCCGCCAACGATAATGGTGGTCGCCGACTCAGGTAGGTAATCAAACAGGCTGGCACTCTGCTCGAAAAACAGCGGCAAGTAATATTCGATGCCGGCAGGTGAAAGGCCGGACGCTACGTCCTGGTAGGCGGGGCATGATTTTGCGTCCCCCTGGAATAGCATATGCCACTGATTTTTAAAGTGCGCCACGGCCGCTTTGTCCAGTGGGCATTCTTTTGCTGGCAGCAGCTCAATCTGTTCTACCTGGCGTATGGTGCGCTGAGTTTCCGGGTCGAATTCACGTAAAGACTCCACTTCATTGTCGAACAGCTCGATGCGATATGCCTGTGTGCTGCCCATCGGGAAGATATCCAGCAATGCGCCACGTACGGCGAATTCACCGTGTTGAAATACCGTATCAACCGACTGATACCCCGCTGCCGACAACTGGCTGCGCAGTTGTGTCAGATCGAGCCGTTCTCCCACACTCAGCAGTAGGCTGTTTGCCGTGATATAGGTTTTGGGTGCGATCTTTTGACACAACGTTTGAGCGGCGACGATAAGTACGCTTTTCTTGCCCAAGGTCAGTTGATAAAGCGCTCTCATGCGCTCGGAAATGATGTCCTGATGAGGGGAGAACGTGTCGTAGGGTAAGGTTTCCCAGTCGGCAAAACGCAGCACCTCAGGCGCGTCAGTAACATCTTGTAAAAACAGACCTATATCCCGTTCAAGTTTGTCAACTGTGGCGGTGTCCGGGGCGATGACCAGAGTCACGGACTTATTCTGAGCTGCGGCGTTTGCTACGGCGAGAGCCAATGCACTCCCACGCAGATTGCCCCATTGGATTTTATCTGCCGGGCCTGCCGGCATTGGTGGGGTCAATATTGAGCGGAGTTGATTGGCGGGTGGCATTGAGGTCATGAGCTGCAAATTCGCGGTTATCGGACACAGGTCCGTCCAGATGATTCGGGGTCGCTATTCTAGCCGTCGGTGGCAGAACTGGCGACTTTTGCCTGCACGACAAAATGCTGGAGCGCCTCTGGAGTTATGGGTAATCGCTCTCTATAATGTGCGCGGCCCGAAATGGGAGTTTTTCCTGAGGAAAGAAGGTTTTAGGACGACTTACTCTTTTTGCGCGCCTTTCCGGATAAGGCCCTAATGATGTCGTTTGAGTAGAAGCCGTATAGGGCCCAGACAAAACTCCGATGTATAAATCCGCTATTTGGACTCTCAAGGTGGGAAGCAGGCAAGTCCTGGAAAAGTACCTCTTGTGGGTTTTTTTGCGTTTGTTGAAGCAGAATTTCGACGAAGCGCCGTTGCCTACGGGGCTTCGCATCAGTTCCCAAACTATTATCAGGCAATAACCTATGATTAAGATCCGAAAGGGATTGGATTTGCCTATCACAGGCAATCCAAGGCAAACCATAGAGGACGGTCCGACAATCCGCAGCGTCGCTGTCATCGGTTTTGATTACCACGGTATGAAACCGACCATGGCAGTCAAAGCGGGTGACAGGGTTAAGCGCGGTCAGGAGTTGTTCAGCGACAAAAAGACCCCGGGTGTCATTTATACGGCGCCCGCCGCGGGTACTGTATCCGCCGTTCATCGCGGCGCCCAACGGGTGTTTCAGTCCGTGGTGATTGACATTGAAGGGGATGATTGCGTCGAGTTCGAGCGTTACGCCTCCTCCGACCTAGCGAATCTGGACCCTCAGCAGGTGCGGGATAACCTAGTGAAATCCGGGCTGTGGACTGCGCTGCGCACACGTCCATTCAGCAAGGTGCCATCTCCGGAGTCTTCTCCAAGCTCCCTGTTCGTTACTGCAATTGATACCAATCCACTTGCTGCGGATCCCTCCGTGGTAATCACTGACAAAGCGCAAGCGTTTAGTAACGGGCTTACAGTGTTAGCGCGGCTTTTGGACGGCAAAGTCTTCGTTTGTCACGCCCCTGGCGCGCAATTGCCCAAAGGACAGGGCAGCAATATTGTTCATCAACAGTTTGCTGGCGTTCACCCAGCCGGTAATGCCGGTACCCACATTCATTTTCTCGACCCGGTCAGCGCCAAAAAGACCGTATGGACGATTGGCTACCAGGATGTCATTGCCGTTGGGGAGCTTTTTGTCACTGGCCAGTTGCCGGTGGAACGAGTGGTCTCGTTGGCGGGACCGCAGGTGGCCAATCCGCGACTGATCCGCACTTGTCTGGGTGCTAGCCTGGAGGAGATCACCGCAGGTCAGTTAAAAACCGGCGAGAGCCGAGTGATATCCGGTTCTGTGTTTGGCGGTCGCCACGGTGGGGCGGCCACTCGCTACCTCGGCCGTTTTCACAATCAAATTAGCGTACTGGAAGAAGGTCGCGAGCGTACATTTCTTCACTACTTGCGCCTTGGATTTAAAAACTATTCGGTTTTACCGATCTACATTTCCAAGTTTGTCGGCGGAAAATTTTCCTTCACCACGTCCACCAACGGTAGTGAGCGGGCCATGGTTCCGGTTGGAGCCTATGAAAAGGTGATGCCCCTCGACATTCTGCCAACTCAGTTGTTGCGTTCTCTCATCGTCGGCGACACCGAAACGGCTCAGCAGCTCGGCTGCCTGGAGTTGGATGAGGAAGACCTGGCCCTGTGCACATTTGTTTGTCCAGGCAAATACGAATACGGCCCGATTTTGCGCCGTAATCTGACGCGCATTGAACTTGAGGGGTGACGCATGAGCTTGCGACGTATATTCGATAACATGGAGCCGCACTTCCACAAAGGCGGCCGCTTCGAAAAATGGTATGCGCTTTACGAAGCCGCCGATACCATTTTCTATAAACCGGCGGATGTAACAAAAACCACTTCCCATGTGCGAGACGGTATCGACCTTAAACGCATCATGATCACGGTGTGGCTGTGTACCTTTCCGGCGATGTTTTTTGGCATGTATAACATCGGCTTCCAGGCCAATACCATTCTGGCGGAATTAGGCCAGTCGGGATTGGAAGGGTGGCGCGGTGCTTTGCTGGCTATGTTCACCGCCCACAATCCGGCGAGCCTCTGGGATAACTTCCTGTTGGGCGCTATGTATTTTGTTCCGATTTACGCCACGGTCTTTATCGTCGGCGGCTTTTGGGAAGTGCTTTTTGCAATGAAGCGTGGACATGAAGTCAATGAAGGTTTCTTCGTGACGTCTGTGCTGTTTGCATTAACCTGCCCGCCGGATCTGCCGCTTTGGCAGGCGGCCCTCGGCATTAGTTTCGGTGTTGTTATCGGTAAAGAGGTATTCGGCGGTACCGGGAAAAACTTCCTTAATCCCGCACTGGTGGGTCGTGCATTTCTGTTTTTTGCTTATCCGGCGGAGCTTTCCGGAGATGGTGTTTGGACAGTGGTCGACGGTTACACCGGCGCAACGCCGTTATCGATAGCCGCGCAACAGGGCATGTCCGCTGTGTCTGGTCATTTAACATGGTTCGATGCGTTTCTCGGCTTCGAGCAAGGCTCCATCGGCGAGACTTCCGCACTTGCACTCACTATTGGCGGCGTAGTGCTGCTGGCAATGGGTATAGCCTCAACCAGAATTGTGCTCGGTGTGATTATTGGCACCGTCGTGACCACGCTGTTTTACAACTGGCTGGGTGCGGGCAGTGACAATCCGATGTACACAGTGCCGTTTTGGTGGCACTTCGTCATGGGGGGTTATGCTCTGGGCTTGTTCTTTATGGCGACGGACCCGGTCTCCGCCTCCATGACGAATACCGGGAAATGGTGGTTCGGTGCCCTTATCGGTTTTATGGTCATTACCATTCGCGTAGTTAACCCCGCGTTTCCGGAGGGCATGATGCTGGCGATTCTATTTGCCAATATGTTTGCTCCCACCATCGACTACTTCGTCGTTCAATCCAATATCAAGCGGAGACTGGCGCGTGGCTAATCAACAGACAGCAAAGTACACCATCGTCGTGACGTTGATCATGTGCATCGTCGCATCGATCCTGGTGGCGGGTTCCGCGGTTTTGTTGAAGCCTCACCAGATTGCTAACAAAACGCAGGATTTCAGAAAAAACGTGTTGAGCATTGCGGGGATTTACAACCCAGATCAACCCGTCGATGAGCAGTTCAAAAAAATCGACGTAAAGCTGGTGGATTTGGAAACTGGACACTTTAGCGATGCCATCACCGATCTTGATAAGTTTGATCAGGTCGCATCAGCGAAAAAGGCTGAGCTGTCAGACAAGCTTTCTCCAGAAGAGGATATTGCCAAGATTATTCGTCGTGAAAAATACGCCAAGGTGTTTTTGGTCAACGACGCTAACGGTCTTTCTAAGCTGATCCTGCCTGTGCGGGGTTATGGCTTGTGGTCGACCATGGCAGGGTTTATCGCATTGGATAAAGATCTGAACACGGTGCTTGGTTTTGGTTTTTACGATCAAAAGGAAACTCCTGGACTCGGTGGTGAGGTGGATAACCCCAATTGGAGGGCCTTGTGGGTCGGCAAAAAAGTGTACTCCGAAGACGGCGAAGTCGAGATCGAGGTGTTAAAAGGGCATGTTGATGAAGGCACGCCGAATGCTGAATACAAAGTCGATGGCTTGTCCGGTGCAACGCTCACCAGTAACGGTGTAGAAAATTTGCTGCACTTTTGGATGGGTGAGAATGGCTATAAACCGTTCATTGAAAATCTGAAAAGTGGGGAGGCTTAATCATGAGCTCCAAAACAAAAGATCTCGTCATCAAACCAATTTTTGACAACAATCCGGTGGTCTTGCAGATCCTCGGTATATGTTCCGCGCTCGCCGTCACCTCTAGCGTGAAAGTGAGTTTGGTCATGGCTATCGGCTTAACGTTGGTCGCGGGTTTTTCGAACCTGTTTGTGTCTATGGTGCGCAGCTATTTGCCCAACAGTGTGCG
>DJFQ01000025.1:53241-58976 GCA_002432095.1 Marinagarivorans sp. UBA5868
ATCACAAACTGTATTGTCATGGGACGTACAGAAGCTTTTGCCCTGAAAAACCCGCCGATTCCGAGCTTTCTCGACGGCATCGGTCACGGTCTAGGCTACTCCGTGCTTTTGCTCGTGGTAGCAACTATTCGTGAAATATTCGGCGCGGGCAAATGGTTCGGTTTGGAGATTCTGCCGACTGTTACCAACGGTGGATGGTATGTGCCAAACGGCCTGTTGTTATTGCCGCCCAGTGCATTTTTCATTATCGGTTTGATCATTTGGGTCCTGCGCACTTGGAAGAAAAATCAAGTCGAGAAACCCGAATATAAAATCGGTCCCAACTCAATCACGACGCAGGAGATCGCATAATGGAATATTTCCTAAGTTTGTTTGTGCGCTCCGTTTTTATTGAGAATATGGCGCTGGCGTTCTTTTTGGGAATGTGTTCGTTTCTCGCACTTTCCAAAAAAATTAACGCGGCCATTGGCCTGGGTATCGCCGTTATAGTGGTGCAAACCGTTACAGTGCCCGCAAATAATCTCATCCTGAACTATCTCCTCAAAGAAGATGCTTTGGGATGGCTGGGCATTACCGGAGTGGATCTGACTTTCCTCACGTTTATTTCATTCATCGGAGTGATTGCGGCGATCGTACAGATCATGGAAATGGTGATGGATAAATACCTGCCAGCTCTTTATAACGCGCTGGGTGTATTCCTGCCGCTGATAACGGTTAACTGCGTCATTATGGGTGGTTCGCTGTTTATGGTGGAGCGGGATTACCATTTTGCCGAAAGCGTGGTTTATGGTTTTGGTTCCGGTGCCGGTTGGGCCTTGGCAATTTTGCTGCTGGCGGGTATCCGGGAAAAAATGAAATATTCCGATGTGCCTGATGGCCTGCGCGGCCTGGGTATCACTTTTATCACCGTGGGTTTGATGTCATTGGGCTTTATGTCCTTTGGCGGCATTTCCCTCTAAGGCCTGACGAGGAATACACGGTATGAATTTAGAAATTATTCTGGGCGTCGTGATGTTCACGGTGATCGTCCTGTCTCTGGTGATGATCATCCTCGCTGCCAAGGCGAAGCTGGTCAGCAGCGGTGAAGTCGAGATTGTCATCAACGACGAAAAAACCATATCAGTGCCTGCTGGCGGCAAATTGTTGCAGACACTGGCGGCGAACAACGTCTTTTTGGCATCTGCCTGTGGCGGCGGCGGCAGCTGTGCGCAATGTAAGTGCATTGTGAATGATGGCGGCGGATCCATTCTTCCCACAGAGGAAAACCATTTCAATCGACGCGAGCAGAACGAAGGCTGGCGCTTGAGTTGTCAGGTTCCAGTGAAGCAGAACATGAAGATCCATGTTCCGGAAGAAGTGTTCGGTGTAAAACAATGGGAGTGCACGGTAGAGTCCAATCCCAACGTGGCTACGTTTATTAAAGAACTTACTCTCCGGCTTCCGGAAGGTGAAAGCGTTGATTTCCGTGCGGGTGGTTATGTTCAGCTCGAGTGTCCTCCACATCACGTGAAATACGCTGATTTTGATGTGGCACCACAATTTCGCGGCGATTGGGAGCGGTTCGGTTTCTTCAAATTGGAATCCAAAGTTACGGAGCCTGTAATTCGCGCCTATTCCATGGCGAATTATCCAGAAGAAAAAGGCATTGTTAAGTTTAATATCCGCATAGCCACGCCACCGCCAAAATCGCAAGGTATTCCTGCGGGCAAGATGTCGTCATATGTATTTGGCTTGAAGCCAGGCGATAAAATCACGGTTTATGGACCATTTGGGGAGTTTTTCGCCAAGGATACCGACGCCGAAATGGTATTTATCGGCGGGGGTGCGGGCATGGCGCCGATGCGTTCACACATCTTCGACCAGCTGCGTCGTATCAAAACCAACAGGACTATGTCGTTTTGGTATGGTGCACGTTCTCTACGGGAGCTCTTTTACAAAGAAGAGTACGACCAGTTACAGGAGGAAAATCCCAACTTCAAATGGCACATTGCATTGTCCGATCCGCAACCAGAGGACAATTGGAATGGATTGACTGGCTTTATCCATAATGTTCTTTATGAAAAATATCTGAAGGATCACCCGGCTCCAGAAGATTGTGAATATTATATGTGCGGGCCGCCCATGATGAATGCTGCGGTAATTAAAATGCTGAAGGATTTGGGCGTTGAGGATGACAACATCATGCTGGACGACTTCGGCGGCTGATGATCTTGATGAATTGTTAGAAACGAACGAGGCGAGGGTGAAAACCCTCGCTTTTTTTGTTTTCGCGGGCTGCAGGATACTCGGCTAGGATGTGTGTCTAAACTCAGAGGGTGGAGTTCTGTGCCATCGAGCCACTCTGCGAACTAAGTAACCTGCAGTGCTTATGAGAGGTGCATATGACAACGATATTTTTAACCTTTTTTATTCTTTTGCTGGTGGTTGCCGGAATGGCGGTAGGATTAATCGTGCGCGGCAAGCCAATCAAAGGAACCTGTGGCGGTATAGCCTCTCTCGGGTTGGGACAGGCTTGCGAGATTTGTGGTGGCGATCAAGCCAAATGCGATACCAAAACTGAGGCAGAACTGGACGCTGACGACGCTAAGTCACTGGCCTACAACGCAGCGGATAGACGAGACTGATCTTATGATGCGGCGGGCATTTGCTGGCCGACTAAATGTTAATTGGGGATGATGAGGAAGCAGGGGTATGGCGGATTACACCTATGACTTTTTGGTGATTGGGGCGGGGCCAGCGGGGGAGGCTGCGGCCATGGCGGCAACAAAAAGCGGGCTCAAGGTTGGGGTCGTTGATGATACTGGTAGCCTCGGCGGCAATTGCACTCATAAAGGCACAATTCCATCGAAATCCATACGCCACGCAGTGAAGCAGGTGATTCATTATCGTCAGCAACCGGAAGTGTTGCAGATGGCGTCGCTTCCCCCCATCTCTTACTCAACGATTCTAACCTCTGCAAAAAAAATAATTCCCCGCAAAGTGGCAATGCACAAATCCTACTTTATGCGTAACCGGATATATGTACATTCGGGAACGGCGCATTTTGCTGGCCCTAATCAGGTGAATGTGCAGTTGCCTTACGGGGTGATGGATCGAATTACCGTGAAAAATGTGCTGGTCGCTACTGGCTCAAGGCCCTATCGTCCAGCCGACGTGGATTTTACCCACCCAAGGATCTATGACAGCGACACAATCCTTGAAATGAACCATACACCTCGCACTCTGATTATTTACGGTGCGGGTGTCATTGGCTGCGAATACGCTTCGATCTTTTCTGGCCTTGGCGTAAAAGTAGATTTGATTAATACCCGCGAGCACCTTTTGGAGTTTCTCGATAGCGAGATTTCCGACGCATTAAGTTACCACCTAAGAGAGAAGGGTGTTCTGGTCCGGCAACTCGAAGAATTCGAAAGCCTGCAAGCGACGGATCACGGCGTATCGTTAAAACTTCAATCCGGCAAGCGCATCAAGGCGGACGCCTTATTGTGGTGTAACGGTAGGTCTGGCAACACTGAGCTGTTGCAGTTGCAGAATGCAGGTTTGCAGGCTAACCACCGCGGGCAGATTGAAGTGGATGAGGAATATCGCACGGCGCAGCCGCACATATACGCCGCGGGGGATGTTATCGGTTGGCCTAGCCTTGCCAGTGCATCCTACGACCAAGGCCGCGCCGTGGTGTCATCCATTATCGGCGAGCCCGTGCGTCGCGTGACGGACGCCCCCACCGGCATTTATACCCTTCCCGAAATCAGTTCAGTGGGGAAAACCGAAGCTGAGCTCACCGCTGCTAAAGTACCCTACGAGGTCGGCAGGGCATTTTTTAAAGATATTGCCAAAGCCCAAATTAGCGGGGAGGAGGTGGGTATGCTGAAAATTCTGTTCCACCTGGATACCCGCGAAATTCTGGGAATTCATTGTTTTGGTGCTGAAGCGGCGGAAATCATTCACATCGGCCAGGCGATCATGAACCAGCAGGGCGCGGCTAATAGCGTCGAGTATTTCACCAACACCACGTTCAATTACCCGACCATGGCTGAGGCTTATCGCGTGGCTGCTCTTAACGGACTCAATCGCCTGCACCGTCAATAAGGCGCGCTTACGAGTCAGCGCCGACTGGGTCGGCGCTAAAATCTTATCGATTAATTTTTCGGTGCCATCTTCACTACAGCGTGTATCACATGGTCACCTTCGAAATAGACAGTGAACTGTTCGTAATCCCAAGTGTAAATGGGGGGAGTGCCGACGGGACCTGAGCGCTCCACTGGCTGACCGTATGTTTCTTCAACCTGATCTTTCCGCATCCCGGTTCTCGGCGAATCCACCTGCCATGCTTTACCTTGTTGACCCAAAGGGATGGCAACGGTCTCGGCGTAGCCTGTACCGCTGAAAAGCGGAATCAGCGCCCCAAGGCAGCAAGCCAAAATAATAGGCCTGCGGCCCGAAGCAGCGGTGCGGAATGCGTTCATTGGTTGTTCTCCGGTGTTGAACTTCGTTTTCGATGGCTGACTTGTGCCTTGATAATCTGTCGCGCCAGTTCCTGACGGTCCTGCTCTCTCAACCGATGGAATTTGGCGCCGATACGGTACCCGTCGTCGCCTTCGTCCTCGCAGCGACTGACCGAAGCGAAGACTATCACGGGCGTGTAACTGGGTAAAAAAATCATTCGCAAAACGAGAAAGTTGCCTTTGTATAACGCCCGGTCGCTACGAAAGGCCACCCCGTCTTCACTCAGGTTGACACGGGCCGTGCCGCCATTTTCACCGGATGAGAACATGCTGTGGCGCGCTATAAGGTCAATTTTTTGGTTTAGTTTATGAAGGTAATCGCCGAGCAGGCGTTGTTTTTCAGTGATGATTTTGAGAAGTTGCAGCGCTTCCCGATCAATGCGCCGCAGCTCCGCAACCAAGTGCAGCGCTACACCGTCACCGATTGCCTGTTCAGGCTCCTGCTCTTCAGCGGTGTGGCTATCCACCACACGAAAGTCGAAAATCACATCGTTGTTGATGCGAAAGGTGTTGCGGCGCTCGGGTGGCGGAGGGGTTGTCATATGGCCTGACTCACAGTCGTTCTGTTTCACCAGCGATCTCGGTTTAATCAATAATAGCTTATCGTCCCTTCATTCCGCCGTGTCGGCACCCGAGTTGATCCTTTTGGTGGTAATCGGTAAGAGACTATAATCCGCCTTCGTTCCAGCTTGAGCAGTTCCAATGATTCAGTTGCAGGCCCTCGGCCTCCAGTTGGGGACCAAAGTCCTTCTAGAAAATGCGGATCTCACCGTTTATCCCGGCCAAAAGTGGGGGGTTATCGGTGCGAACGGTAGCGGCAAGTCCAGTCTGTTCAAACTCCTGCTGAAAGAGCTTCAGCCGGATAGTGGGTCGCTGAATATCCCCAAAGATTGGGTATTGGCACATATGGCTCAGGAAGTAGCCCATCAGAGTCGCGGCGCTTTAGATTATGTAATTGATGGCGATGTCGCTTTGCGCAATCTCGAAGCAGAGATAGCGCGTGAAGCAGACGGCGAGCTCCTTGCGCGCCTTTACAGCCGCCTGGAAGCATTAGACGGCTATACCGCCAATGCCCGGGCGCAAAAGCTGCTGCGCGGACTGGGGTTTTCCTCCGAAGATGTATCCCGCAATGTTAGGGAGTTTTCCGGCGGCTGGAGAATTCGACTTAATCTGGCGCGGGCGCTCATGTGTCGATCGGATCTCTTACTGCTCGACGAACCCACCAACCAC
>DJFQ01000185.1:0-773 GCA_002432095.1 Marinagarivorans sp. UBA5868
GCCGTGAAAAATAAGGAAGCGGAATTATCCAAAGGAAGTCGCGTACTGGTGTTTAGTTACGACACCGGCGAACGCTATCTGTCGATTGACGACTTATTTATTTGAAACATTAGATTTTATTATTTGAAACACTAGGCGGTCTGAACCACGAAGGGTTCGAAATACGAAAAGCCTGACTCGAAAAAATTGAGGACGCAGGAAGCGCCCTTTTTGGGTCAGTGACGATGAGGGGCATCCTCATCGTCATCTTCCGATGAATTTGATTCCATTGCGGATTCACCCCGGCACTTGGCACAAACACCATGCAATTCCAATTGCTGACTGGTCAACGCAAAACCGGCTTTGCGCACACTATCTTGCAACTCTCTCACTAAAGTCTTACGCAAACCCACTTCCGCCACCGCGTGGCAACGGTCGCAGATCAAAAATTGCGGGATTTCATGCTGATGATCACAGGCAATATGCGCACACGGCAAAAACTGGTTGGTGGTTTCCAGCTTATGCACCAGTTTGTTGTCGACGAGAAAATTTAGGATTCGATAGACCGACATCGCCGGCAGAGATTCGTGATAGCGCTCGCGGTAGCTGTCGACAATATCGTATGCAGACAGTGGTGCCTCTGACAGCAGCAGTACTAACAAAATATTCTGACGCTTGGGGGTCAACTTGACGCCGACCCGGTCGCACTCTGCGCGGGCGCGGGCGATGATGCTATCAATCGAATGTGCCATAGAAGATGCCTGGGGTACCGAAGCTGCATTTTACACGCAACC
>DJFQ01000185.1:787-27037 GCA_002432095.1 Marinagarivorans sp. UBA5868
AGACGATAGCGCGTCACCTTCGCGTAATCCTGGTATTCGCGGAAATGCAGCAGAAACCGCTCTTCACAAAGAATCCGAACGATATAAACTGCCATCCAGAAAATATACGCTGCAACAATCGGAGCACTGTAGGCCACCTCAAAGCGAAACACGGTTAAAAAGAAAAACAGGATTTTAAATACGGTTCCGGGATGGCGAACCACTGCATAGGGGCCGCGAGTTTGAATTTTCTTATACGAGAGGTTGGAGTAGGAGAACCCCAGGCAGGTGGTGGTTAGCACGATTCCCAACAGCGACGCAACCGTCAGGGCGTTCACGACCCACTCAAACAGGGGATCCGCAATAATCAGTGCTCCATTGCCTTTCGGAAAGGGTACAAAATTAGAGGCGTAGCTGATAAAGGGCATATAACACATCAATACCACTATCCAGTGAAATGCGTTGGTGTCCACAGCGCGAAAGCGCGTCTTGGTGAGCGTGGACTCCCAGAAGTAGCCCATAGATGCATTAATAGAATCGACTAGAAAAAAAACGCCGACAAAAAACATAACACTGGCAAACGCCTGCTCCGGCCTACCAAGAAAATTGATAGTTTGGTTTGTGCCCCAATACACCTGCTCGACCATTACCGGAATAAAATGCAAACGCAACAACCACGACAGTAGCAAACTTTTATACCCACGCGTTAACAAGCGGTAGCGAAGTGTGCGCCATTGTCGGCGCCAAACGGTTCGGAACAACGAAAGTCCTTTTAAATAAGCATCATTAAACCAATCAAAGCGCCCTGATCGAAAACGCTCAACCAATAAAAAATAAGGCAGCCCAAAAATCAGATAAAGCTTGATAAAAAACGCCAACATGAGGTTGGTGTGGGAAGCAAAATGGACATAAAACGGATGATTAGTGTAAATACCGTATAGCCCCGCCATTAATCCCAACCAAAAAACATATTTTCCAACCGCTTTTTTACCAGAAGTCCGCCAATCGGTTTTTTCCGTGTACGTTTTGCTGATGAGCTGCATAACGATGGTGTGATACACAATCAGCACCAGAATGGGCAGAAAAAAGAATGTGGTATGCGAAAGGAATTTAAAATAAAAGCATATAAAGCTTAGTAAGAAGGAGACTATAACTCCAACAACAGCCAGTAAGGGTGGCAACATTTAAAAAGCTTCCAGATGATTAAGTGAAACAGCATACTGATGTTGCGGTGGATTTTCCGTGATCGACGCGGCTAAACATCATCAGCCTCCTCAGCGCTCTGCGAGCAAAATTGTGAAAGACACCACATTCGCAATACAAGAGTCGCGCCGTTCTCCGTGACTACACCCCATCTGCCATAAAATCCGTCAAACAAATGGGGACGGGAGAAAACCAGGAATCGCAGACCATCGACAGTCAGTGACGGGGCATCCGGCCCATCAAGCATAAATAATCTATGAGAGGAGCCACAACGGCGCGCTTTTTTCAGAAATCCAACTACGAAATGAAATACCCGTAATACGCAAACTTACGTATGGATAGAGACTCGCAGTATTGATCATGTTGCGGGCAACGAGCGGTGGATTCAGTTGGTGTCGGCTCTAAAAGCACAATAAAGTTTATCGTTGTGCTCGTTTGTCTTTTCCGCGCGCTTCGTCCTTCTCCTTGTCGTCATCTTGTTCTTCCTGCTTATCGGATTTGCTTTTAGTCAGCGGCGTCAATTCTTCGAAGCGCGCGTCCACAGCCTCGACGAATGCGTTGCGGATAACGCCGAAAACCGCCTGCCAGGAATCAATTTTTGCCTCGTCAAGTGTGCCTTCAATATCGATTTGCGTGGCAAATTGTTTGGTGTCCTGATTGGTTAACAGTGTTTTAAGTAAACCCAAAGCTCCTTCCCACAACAATTGCAACGGATTGTCCCCCTGTTGTTTCACATCCTGCTCCCAACTGGCAATATTCACATCTTCCAACAAAGGCTTCATATAACCAGATAACTTGCCGTCTCGCGCAGTCAGCTCGACAAACACACTGCCGTGGCCACTGGCGAAATCCACATTGGCGTAATTGGCGGTAACGCTGTTGACGCGGGTCAAATCAATTTGCTGTGCCTCTGCGGCAAAAACAAAGTCATTAAAATCGAAAGGGTCGAATCGTGCCTGCGCCGTCATAGGTGCATCACCCAATACCTTTGCTTCCAGTCGGGCTGTGGCCACCCGACGGCCTTCACGATCTTTAACGTTGGTGAGATTGGTAACCAGGGCGTCGATATCACTGGCTTGGATATCCACCGGAGGATCTGCATCAAAGTTTTGAAAAGTGACGCGACTGCGCCGAATTTCTAACCGGTGCAAGGTGGTGGGCAGCAATTCTTCCAGAATATCCAGCCAGTTAGTGCCTTTACCCGTTTGGCGTTTTTCCGGCAGGGTCGCGTCAAGAAAATTCAGTTGAGCATTTTCTGCTACAACTCCCGCCAAAATAGACCCGTGAAGGATAGCGTCCCAACTCAAGCCGATGGAAAGGTCCGCCACTTGGAAAAAGGGTACCTCCTTATTGCCACCTTTACGCCACAGCACAAGCTCTTCAAGACGGTAAGAACCTGAGAGCCAGTTCACGTCGACATCTTCCACGCGACCCGTGTAATTTCCCATGTCACGAAAAATATTGTGGTTGAGATGATATTGAATCAGCAAAGGCGAAAGTACCCCCACTAAAACAAACAGCCCCAGTAATAATACTGCGCAGCCTACCGTCATCTTGTAGCGACGACACACACGTCCGAGCCTGATCACGGCGTCTCCCCAAAAGTTGTATTTACATCGCAGTTGTAATCGCTACACGATACAGCCATATCTACGGCCTAACCTGAACGAGAAAACAAAAGTTATGCCAGAACTTACGGCACCAAAAGGGTTGGCATAACCTGTGCTGAGCAAGCGCAACGGACAGCTAGTTGCCGTGCAAGCGGACATTCATAAAAAAAGGTGGAACCATGATTGGCGATTTCGCGACTCGCAGCTCACAGGCGCTGGCACGTCTATGCTCCCTGATAGCAATAAGTTTTCTCTGCGTCGCTTGCGCTTCTGTCAAAGAAAAACCGGTCGATGGACTGGAATTCAAAGAAGCTTCATCTAGTACTATCTCCCCAAAAACTACACCAACCTCCCCAACTACACCAACCTCCCCAAGAACTACACCTACATCCGCTGACACATCGACACCAACACTTAGAGAAAAACAAACGGCTGCGAAACAAACAGCCACAGAGAACCAGGACAGTAGCCTACCGGACATTCAAGCGGATCAGCCCGGCCCTTACGAGCAGCTGGACGAAAACGAACCCACTGTTGTCGCTTACGAAAACTATGCAGATCCCCTGGAATCTTTCAACCGAGCGATGTTTAAATTTAACGACGTAAGCTACCGGTATTTTTTAAGCCCTTTAGCCAAAGGCTATCGCAAAGTCACACCTCGTCCCATTAACAACAGCATCGGCAATTTTTTTCTCAACTTACGTGAGCCGCTGTTTCTGGTGAATAAACTGCTTCAAGCGGAGCCAGCGGATTCCGGCAAAAGTTTGCTGCGGTTTGGCATCAACTCCACTATAGGGCTGCTCGGGCTTTTTGACCCGGCAGACGCTTGGTTCAATTTGCCCAGGGAAAAAACTTCTTTTGGCGACACCTTAGCTATATATGGTGTCGGCTATGGTGCCTATTTAGTATTGCCGCTGGCAGGGCCAAGCGACTTCCGCTCTGGCAGCTCCATTGTGTTGGATTATTTTCTTCACCCTTTGAATTATCTCGATGATGAGCGGACTGCGACGGCCTTGAAGTTATTTGACCGCTTCCAAGATAACGCTAGCATGCTTGACGCTTACCCCAACATCGCCGCCGAAACCGAAGACCCGTATGTATTTTTGCGCAATCTGTATCTCCAACGTCTGCAGCGCGACGCCGACGAGTTGCGCGGCGAATTCGACGACTCTGCAACAGAGGTAAATTAATGACTGGCAACACAACGGAACGGTCATTACGTTCCACTGCTTGGCTCATTATCGGCGTGTTTCTGATATTGCTCGCCGCTCTCGGGTGGCAAGCGCGCAAGTTCGCGATAGATGCTTCCGCAGAGACCCTGTTAGTAAAAGATGACCGAAATTATCTGTTGAGCCAGCAGGCGAGCCANNCGCAACATCATTAAAGAATTGAGTGCGGATATTGAAAAGATCGAGCGGGTAAAGTCTGTCCGCAGTCTGTTGAACATGCCCATTTTTATTGGTATCGATGCGATTTCCGCCGATATTGAACCCGATCAGCTGACTTGGGAAGCACGCGGTCTGAGCAGCCTGGAAATGGAAAAAATTCTGGCTAACCACCCGCTTTATGAAGGCCTTCTGGTTAATCAACAGCAGACTGCGCTGGCTATGCAGGTGGTGTTTGATACACCAGATGAGGCGGCCGAGCTGCGCAACAAGATTATCGACATTGAAAGTCACATGCTGGAGCGGGACCTAACCGCAGACGAAGAAAACCAGCTGGAGCAATTAAAAAAACAACAGGAGGAAATTAACAAAGGGCTTGATGAAACACGTTCGCAAGAAATTGAGAAAATTCGTCAACTGGTCAGTCGTTACGACGGCGAAGGCGAATTTTATTTGGGCGGGAATAATTTACTCGCTCATCAGCTGATCGAAATTATCCGCAGCGATTTAGTGGTGTTTGGTGCGGCCATTGTAATAGTGGTGGCGCTGGTGTTGTTTGTTTTGTTTCGCCGTTGGCATTGGGTGGTTTTGCCCCTGGCGGTGTGCGCGGCAAGCGTGGTGATGACTCTCGGATTATTGGGCATGTTCGGCCTCAAGGTTACGGTCATATCGGCGAATGTCGTCGCACTGCAAATAATTTTAACCCTTGCGGTGGTGATCCACTTGATTGTCCAGTATCAAGAATTGGTAACGGCAGGTGGAGCGCGGAATC
Source organism: Marinagarivorans sp. UBA5868 (assembly GCA_002432095.1). Lineage (GTDB taxonomy): Bacteria > Pseudomonadota > Gammaproteobacteria > Pseudomonadales > Cellvibrionaceae > UBA5868. The sequence continues at coordinate 5,737 of DJFQ01000185.1, forward strand.
AGGAATCCCTCACCTTGCTGACGGTAAAACGCAAATTCAAACCTTGTTTTTACGCCGGCCTAACCACGGCTATTGGCTTTGGCTCACTGATTTTCAGCGGCGTCCAGCCGGTCATCAGTTTCGGCTGGATGATGGTATTGGCGATGGTTGTGACGCTGATCACCAGCTTGGTTTTATTTCCCGCCTTGTTGATTACCCTCGTCCCTTATTCAGGCAAGGTAAAACAACATCCACGCATTCAAAAATTGATGTCTTGGTGCGCAGCTTCGGTCAGCCGGCACCCTAGGGGAATCGTCGCCTTAAGCGCGGTTATTCTGATCGCCGGCGTCGTAGGCTGTTTCCGCCTGAGCGCGGAAAACAGCTTTCTGAATTATTTCAGCGATTCCACGGATGTGTATCGCGAGCTGACCTTTATCGATCAGGAATTCGGTGGCTCTACGCCGCTGGACTTGCTCTATCGTATTCCGTCGGACCAGAGCAAGCAGGACCTGATCATTACCGCGGAGGCCATTCAAACCCTTCAGGAGATTCAAAACGCTTTGGCGAAGCAAAAAGCCATCGGCAATATCACCTCCATTGTGGATTTCGCTCGTATTGCCCGTGTCGTCACCGGCAAGCCGCTGGTTGAATATGAACTAACCGCACTTTATCACACGCTGGAAAAAGATCTGCGCACAGACTTATTCAGCAATTATTTTTCGGTGGAGGATCAGGAAGTCCGTATCAGCATGCGGATTCAGGATGCAACCAAAGATTTGGATCGCGCGGAACTCATGGAATCCATTCATCGTGACATGGCAGAACTCGGTCTAAAAAAAGACGATTACCAACTCACGAATTTATTTGTGCTTTATCAGGATATTCTCGCCCGCTTAGTGAATTCACAATTTGTGACTCTGGCAATTGTTTATGCCGCTATGACCGTAGTGTTGCTGTTGATTTTCCGCTCGCTTCCTATTGCTCTCATCTGCTTGGTACCCAATCTGGTTACGACGGCGGCGATTATGGGGGGTATGGGTCTGGCAGGTATCCCGCTGGATTTAATGACCATCACCATCGCCGCGGTCGCCATGGGTATTTCGGTAGACGATACCATCCACTATGTTCACCGCTACCGGGAAAGTGCGGGTAAGGCCGTTGACGCCGTGCGTGAATCGATGCTCTCCGTTGGCTACGCTATGGTTTACACCACGCTGATTATCGTGATCGGGTTTTCGTCGCTGGTGTTTTCCGATTTTGTGCCATCCATTCTGTTTGGCGTATTGACCGGCATTACCATGCTGGTTGCACTGCTGATGGATCTCACCATTCTCCCGGTGCTGTTGCAGCGGTTTGTTAAACCTTCGGCCTCGACGAAGCAAGCCACACAGAGCGAGACACTGAAACACGAGTGATCCTGCGCCGAGCGGTGGTTCGCTCCGTCAAATTCAACGGGTTTATTTACTTCGGTATGCAGAACTTGGCCAAAGGGGTATGTTTGTTCATATACTCTTTTGTTAACGATTTCGCTTATCAGTGGTAGAACGGGAATCCCCCATGCGTCTGCAACCAGAAAAGCCGCCAAGCGCCGAAAGTCTTGCGGAATTCGACTTACGTTTGATCGAACAGTTACCGGTGGCCGCGTATGTGTGCGCGGCACCATCTGGAAATATCGTCCGCTTCAACGCCAAAGCGGTGGAATTATGGGGACGCACGCCAAAACTGGGTGATGATGGGGAAAAAGTCTGCGGTTCCCACCGAATTTATCAGCTCGATGGCACCCCCATTCCCGCCACCAAAATTCCCATGCTGGACGTGCTGCGCGAAGGCGTGGTGATTCGCGACCAGGAAGTGATCCTGGAACGCCCCGACGGCAGCCGCATTTATGTCGCCGTCAATATTGATCCGATTGTGAATCGCGCTGGCGAGGTGATTGGCGCCATCAACATTTTCCTTGATGTCAGTGAGCGCAAGCTGGCCGAGCGTCAATCGCAGCAGTTGCTGGATATCATTCACGCGGAATTCGAACGTCTCAGCCGTTTTTTTGAGCATTCGCCGGCTTTTATGGCGGTATTGCGCGGTCCTCAACATATTTATGAAAAAGCCAACAAACGCTATCTGAACATGATTGGACGCGAGGAGGTGTTGGGGCTGCGGGTGGCGGACGTGTTGCCCGAACTGGAAAGTCAGGGATTTATCCTTAAGCTCGACCAGGTATATAAAACCGGGCAAAGTTTCGTTGGCCGAGACCTCCGGGTGACGCTGCGCGACGAAACCGGCACTGCGCATGAAAAAATTGTGGATGTGGTGTATGAACCGCTTTTTAACCACAACGGCGAGGCAAATCGCATCCTGGTCCACGGCCTGGACCTGACCAAACACAAGCAGATGGAAGAAGAGCTGCAGCGTCGCGCGGAAGAGCTGGCAACGTCGGATCGCAAAAAAGATGAATTTATTGCGCTGCTGGCCCACGAGCTGCGCAACCCGCTGGCACCGATCCGCAACGGTCTGCAGGTGTTGGCTCTGTCCGGGGATAAGCCGGAAATCTCCACGCAAGTGCGCGACATGATGAACCGACAGCTGAACCACATGGTTCGCCTGATCGACGACTTGCTGGATGTGTCACGCATGAACCGTAATAAATTGTTTCTGCGCAAGAGCCGCGTTTCCCTCGCCGAAGCCATGAATCACGCAGTAGAGGCCACCCGCCCGGCGCTGGAGGCATCCGGTCACGAACTGGTGGTGCAGCTTCCCCCGGAAAACCTGTATCTGGATGCCGACCTCACCCGCCTTGCTCAGATATTTGGCAACCTTATTTCCAACAGCATCAAATACACCGAACCCGGCGGACGCATCTGCTTTGCCACAGAAATACATGCAGATGAGGTGATGGTGATGGTGAGCGACAATGGTATCGGCATACCCAACGACGCACTGCCTAACCTTTTTAACATGTTTTCCCAAGTTCACGGCCGCGAACGCGCCGCTGCCGGCCTTGGCATCGGCCTGGCACTGGTGCGTAATCTGGTGGAGATGCACGGTGGTCGGGTCACCGCCGAAAGTGGCGGCACTGGGTGCGGCAGCTGTTTTCGCGTGTTTCTACCGCTGCCGCAAACCGCCGACTTGGCAGAGTCACCAGCACCCATTACGCAACAGACGGAACCACCTCCAGGTGCGCGCATTCTGGTGGTGGATGACAACCGCGATGCCTGCGCATCCCTGGCGATGCTGTTGGAAATTACCGGTAACACCGTGCGTACGGCGCACGATGGCTTGGAAGCGGTAAACCTGGCAGAGACTTTTCGTCCCAAATTAATCTTGATGGACATCGGCATGCCAATGATGGACGGTTACGAAGCCACGCGCCGAATACGCGCTCAACCGTGGGCTGCCGATACCACGATAATTGCCCTCACCGGATGGGGCCAGGAACGCGACCGCCAGCGCTCACAGGATGCCGGCTGTGACGGGCACCTGGTGAAGCCAGTTAGCCGCGTGGATTTGGATGCGCTATTGCAGCGGCTGGAATCGACGCGGGTCGATTAATCACCCACCAAGGCACTATTGAGCAAAGGTGACTCTGCTTCTAAAAGCGCTTGATATTGTGCGCGCAAATCTTCCGCACCGATGTATTTTTTGTCGATAACTTTTTGCAGCAAATGATCGAGGCGGTAACGGCCGCGGGATTTTTGCAGAATTTCCCGGTCCAGCTCATTGAAAAAAACCGCCGCCCGCGCCGTTACCACACCACTGGAGCGGCGCTGCCGCAACGATTTCACCTCTCTGCCCCACTGNNTCCAGGTCACTGAAGATTTTGTCCCGCCTACCGGAAGAAAAACCGCCGGCGCGGAAAATCAATTCCACCGCATAAAATTCCGCCAACCCCTCGGCGATCCAGTCTTCATTTTTCTTCCCATGAAGCCCGGAAATAACATGAAAAAGNNTCGTGAACCAAAGTGCTGGTGCCATTTTCGCTCACCAATGGCCGATCACTATGTAAGTACAACGAGGTGGGCGATGACAAGCCACCACGCCACATGGGATCGGATGCGCCGGTGATCATGATTTTTTCCGGCATGGTGACAAACAGGTTGTCTATGTGCGGCCATACCATCGACAAAAACGTCATGAGTTCCATCTGCCTAAAATCGTGCCCTCGTGGTGCGCTCACCGTAACCTGGGTTTTGAACAACTGCTCGTGACGTGTACCCAATATTCCCGCAATTAACCAACCATCGGGACGNNCCAGCCGGAATTAACAGAGGTCCATTTTTTGGGCAGATCAAACGAGACATAAATTTCCGTGCGCGCATTTTTTAAACGCCGTACGCTCACCGGTGGCACTAGATCCTCACCACGTAACAATGCCCAGTTATCGGTGATGTACGCGTCATATTCGCCAGATGAACGCTGATGAACGATGGGAATGCGGTAACTCAGAAAGGCGTTGCCCTTGGTGTTGGGTCGCCAAATCAACGTATCACCATCCCGTTTTATCTCCCCACTGCCCTCAATATTTTTTAGCGAGTGCTTTGTGAGATTAAACCGCGCTCGTTTCAGCCAATTAGCGCGGTCGATATTGATGCGTACCTCCGCACTTTTTTTATCCGGTAAAAATTTCACTTCGTATTCCAATTTTGCCGGAGCTGCGGCGCGGGTATTGAGCGCAAGAAAAATGCAGAAAAAGCCAGTGAGCGCGGCCAGCCCGAAAATCCGAAGGCGTTGCGAGTGGATGGAAGACATCATAAGTATTCGGTTCCTCAAAATCTGAATGTTCGCTGTCTGCGATATTTTGCTTTATTGTGGCGCCCTTTAGGGCCAGCCGGAAACCTTTCACCATGAATACCGCACTGACCATCTCTTTGTTATTTCTTGCCGGCTTTCTCGCCCAATGGCTGGCATGGCGCAGCAAGCTTCCGGCAATTTTATTTCTCCTCGCCGTCGGCATAGTCGCCGGGCCAGTGACCAACTGGCTATCACCGGAACAACTGCTCGGCGATCTACTGTTTCCCTTTGTGTCCCTCGCCGTGGCGGTCATTCTATTTGAGGGTGCTTTGACATTGAAACTGGAAGAGGTGCGCAACCTGGGATTGGTGGTGCGTCGTCTGGTTACTTGGGGCGCCTTGGTCTGTTGGGCAGTAACTGCGGTAGCGACCCATCTCCTGTTCGGACTGGACTGGGGCATCAGCTTGCTGTTCGGCGCCATTACCGTGGTCACCGGCCCTACTGTCATAGTGCCGATGTTGCGTACGGTCAGGCCGACAGCGAACATCGCCAAGATTTTGCGCTGGGAAGGTATTGTCATCGACCCGATAGGCGCATTGTTCGCCGTGGTCGTGTTCGACTTTTTGGTGTCCATGCAAGCGGGGCACGCACTTAGCCACAGTGCCTGGACCTTCGCACGGACTTTATTGGTCGGCTTTGGTTTGGGAGCGGGCGCAGGTTGGCTGCTCGGTCAGTTGCTGCGCCGTCGCTGGATTCCAGATTACCTGCTGAACATGGCAACGCTTACGCACGTATTTCTGGTGTTCACCTGTGCGAACACTTTTGCCCACGAGGCAGGCCTGCTGGCAGTCACCGTCATGGGCATGTGGCTAGCTAATACCCGCGGGTTGCATATCGAGGAAATCCTCAATTTCAAAGAAAATCTGAGCGTGGTGTTGATTAGCGGGTTATTTATCATCCTCGCCGCGCGTATCGCACCGATGGACATCGCCCGTCTCGGCATTCCTGTATTGGTACTGTTGTTGATTATGCAGTTTATCGGCAGACCCCTATCCGTACTGGCCGCAACCATGGGTTCAGAATTGAATTGGCGGGAGCGCGCCCTGCTCGCCTGGATCGCGCCGCGCGGCATAGTCGCGGCGGCGGTTTCGGCGCTCTTCGCGCTAAAACTCGAAGCCGCGCAAATGGCGAAAGCGGAGACGCTGGTGCCGCTTACATTTTCCGTCATTGTCGGCACTGTGCTGTTGCAAAGTCTCACCGCCAAACCCTTGGCGCGACTGCTGAAGGTGGCTGAGTCATCGGCACGGGGATTTCTGATCATCGGTGCAAATCCGGTCGCGCTGCAAATTGGCAAAGTTCTTAAAGAAAGCGGCATCGAAGTGCTGATGTGCGACACCAGTTGGGACAATATCCGCGCCGCCCGTATGGAGGGACTACCGACGTTTTACGGCAATCCTGTGTCGGAATACGCCGACCAAAAGCTCGATCTTATCGGCCTGGGAAAAATGCTTGGCCTATCGCCACATCGCGAGCTGAATACGCTTGCAAGTCTGCGCTATCGCAGTGAATTCGGCGGCCACAATATTTATACCCTCACCACAGACCGCGACAGCTCCGCCTCCGACAAACATCGGATTGGCACCAGTCACCAGGGTAAGGTTCTGTTTAACCAATACCTCACGTACAGCCACATGACCGGACTGCTGGCACAGGGAGCAGAAGTCAAACGCACCAAACTGTCCAAGGAATTTACCTTCGCCGACTATCAGCAGCGCAACCGCGGCAAGGTCATCCCGCTGTTCGCGGTATCCCCCAAAGGCAAGCTGGAAATCTTTACCGCAGAGGACACCAATAAACCGGACATTGGCTGGACCATCATCGGCCTGAGTTACGACGAAACTTCCACAGAGGAGGCTATGTCTGCCCAGGCAGGCCCTCCCAAGGATCATCTGCCATGACCATCATCCACAATGCCGTTTTGTTGGCTTCTTTGACTGCGCTGATGGCGTGTACCGCGGAACACAGTGTGCGACACGTCAGCTTGCGAAGCCTTCACCAAAGTGCTTATTGCGGCGGGGAAGCGGCAGGATTGCGCTGGTTGGCTCGCGAACATCTTGCCGACCTGCTGGGCAACACGGGCGCGGGACAAGATCTCCGGGGACAACATCTCGCGGAGCGACATCTGGATGCTGCACCAGCGTCGGTGCCACCTATTGCCGACGACGAGAAGCTGGTACTAGTCAGTTTGGGGCAAAAAAATTCCGGCGGGTATGGTGTGGCTCTCGCGGGTCATCAAACCGACATTCGTGACGGAGTCATTGACCTGCCGCTGGATATTCAACAACCGGCACCGGGGAGCATGCAAACCATGCAGCTCACCAAACCCTGCCTTGTGATTGGGCTGCGCGGCGAGGGTTTCAGCAGGGTCAATGCCGGATCTCTGGGAAGCGTTACCGTAAATGACTGACGGGCCAAGCCCGCCAGCGAAGAAGAGAAATACCAGTCCTTTAACCAATCACTGGGAATGCTTAGTGACAGAACCGATCTTGCGAGCAAGCTGTTCTGTAAATGGAACCGATTTAATAATGGAACAATTCGCGAGAGAAACCCCGGCGATCTGCATCCGTACTTTCCAATCCTATATTCGGAGTTAATCCTGCGGGAAAGTTAAGGTCAGCTTTATCGCTGTCCACTCGTACAATGGTTTCTTCACCAATGGACGGGTAAAACCCGCAGCTCTCACCAAGTTCACACACATAGGTATCGTTATTGATGTCTGAACCGGCGGCAATGTAGTAATCGCCAATTGGCACATCATCAAAGTGATACGCATATTGCCCCTCGACTGCGGCGCTCTGCCCCACCATGGTCACTGCACCCAAATTGGCGTCGATCAACAACACATACAAATATCCGGCGTTCCCCATGGGAACAAACTCCCCTACCCGCATGTTCACCTGGACCTTGACCACTGTACCCAGATCCGTAACAAATTCCACGAACCCGCGATACACACCATCCGGCAACGCACCGCGGTCAACCGTAACGGTATAGCGACCAATGCCGTTGCCATCCACCTGGCGCGGCGCAACGCTGAGCCACGGCTCTGTAGTCTGAACGCCCGTCACGCTGACGACACCACTACCCACCGTCCTCACTTCCATCACCTGCTCCAGCACGTCACCTTCGAAGACCAGAATGCTGGTACTCGCCAGAAGTGCCGCCGTAGTACCGCCGGAGGCCAGTGAGCGTGCAGCTTCGACGGCGCGGTAGGCATCAATGAGTCCAAATCCATATTGGTCGTCACGACCCGTCTGCCCCTTATCTTCGGTGATGGCGCCGGAGGCAAGCAGAGCGTCGAATTCATCTGGGGTAAGCCCTGGGTGTACCGACTTCATCAGCGCCACAACACCGGCCACATGGGGAGACGCCATGGAGGTGCCTTGATAAAACACATAACTCTTTTCCCGACTGGTACCGCTCTCTTGTACACCAGTACTCAAAATTCCGTCCGAATAACCGTCGTTATTGCGGTCGGCGGACATATTGCCGCCGGGAGCGGTTACATCAACAAATGCTCCGGTATTCGAATAGGGTGCGCGCTCGCCGCGAAAATCACTTGCGGCCACTGAGACGACGCCTTCATAGGACGCGGGATACATAGGTTCGTCGGTGTTGTCATTGCCGGCAGCGGCGATCACGATCACGCCGCGAGCCCGCACCGCCCGATACAGGTCCTGAGACGCCTGTGAATATCCACCGCCACCCAAACTGAGGTTGATGATATCCGCCCGCCGAGCGGGAAGTGTGCCGCTGTCGTTCTCTAAACCCGCCGCATAGCGAACTGCCTGTAGAACATCGTAACTAAGGCCGCCGCCCCGCCCCATGGCGCGCAAAGGCATGGCTTTCGCGCCTGACGCTACACCGACGCCGCCTTCTTGGTTGTTCATCGCCGCTGCCACAGTCCCTATGACGTGAGTGCCATGCCAGGAGCTGCTGCCAACATAAATGCTATCGCCGGGATCGGTTGGATCCGCATCGATACCATCACCGTCGTTGGACGTATTGGTGGTGGAGATAAAGTCATACCCTTGCACCAACTGGCCCTGCAGATCCGGATGCGAGGAAAACACCCCGGAATCCACCACGGCTACGATCACATCCGGGCTGCCGGTCGTAATGTTCCACGCTTGCGGCAAATTGATGGCGCCGTAATGCCATTGGTAAACATAGGTCGGGTCGGTGGGTGTCAGCATCGAGCGCAGCCGATAGTTTGGCTCCGCATATTCGATGTCCGGCTGCTGACGCAGGCGCTTGATCGTCTTCAGCGTACGCAGTTTGGCTACGGCATCAGGGTTTGTCTGGGCGAGATACTTCTCGAATCCGCTGACGTTGGCACTCAACTGCAACACCGCTTGGGTCTGCGGATTTGTTGGATTTAATTGCGCAAGGGCGGCGCGCTTGTCGCCTTGGTGAGTTACTTTCATCTGTGCCTGTTCCATCAGGCTAAGACCGCGCACAAAACTGCTCCGGCGTTTGAAAACTGCCTGATCCGGCTCGAAATTCAAACTTTGGCCGGCGGCGGAAGGACCGGCCACCAATGATGTTTTGCCCACTTTCAACAGGTAGCGTGATGCGCGCGAAGCCGCGTTCACCATAATGAGATAAGAGCCGGTTTGCGGCGCCATGACGGACTCGAATTCCCCCATACCCTCAGATGCGGCCACCGGGGTAGAGCTTGTGCCATCGAACAACAACAAATCCAAATCACCCTGGGCGAAATCCACCACCTGCATGGACACAAAATCACCCTGCGCCAGNNAGCTGGCCGGTCTGGGTGGCCGTGGCAAAGCCGTTTAACAGCACCGGATTGGACAGCGGTTGAAAGTTGGCGGAGGTATGGCCATCGTTATCGAAATAGTCGGCAAACGGGTCGTTCACATCTCCGTCGACATCGGTGTACGGCAGCGAAGTGATCACCCCGCTGATGCGGAAACGAGAACCCTGTGCCAGCGCAGTAACGGTGAGAGTTTGCGCGGTACTCAAGCCATCATCGTCCGTCACCGTCAAGGTAATCAGGTAATTCCCCGGCTGATCGAAGGTTCGGCGGATCACCGATCCCGTCCCCTTATCGCCAGCCGCAAATGTCCATTCATAGCGGACAATACTGCCGTCCTGGTCGTAGGAGTTGGCGCCGCTGAATTCCACCGTAAAAGGCGCTTCACCACGCTCGGAACTGGCAACTAATACAGCGACAGGGGATTGGTTTACCGGAGGCTGTACCACCGGCTCATTATCATCACTCTGGCCTCCGCCGCACGCGACGAGCTGAGCCAGCATGGCCGCGGCGAAAAGAGCCGGAAACAACGAACGCAGAAATTTGGAATTTTGCATAGTTTTGGTGCGGTTGCTGGCGGCATTTCGCCGCAAATCAATAAAAAAGGGCCACTTCTTATTTTGCCGGCCGCCTCAAAACAATGCAGTGATGAACAACTCAGTTATCGGCTTGGGCTTGGATGGTACGGCGCGGTAAAAGATCCCGATCAGTTCCGCCGCTCACCGGTAAGGTCACACGAAAAACGCTGCCCTCGCCCAACGTGCTTTCCACCCCAATCTTGCCGCCCAACATGGTTACCAGCTCCGCCACCAACGCCAAGCCGAGCCCGGTTCCTTGAATGCCCTTGTTACGCTCGTCGTTTATCTGCTCGTAGGAGCGAAACAAGCGGTCGATTTGTTCCGCCGCAATGCCGATGCCGGTGTCACGCACTTCGAGCACCAATGTATGAGGATCGGTGAGAAACCCGCGCACTTTTACGCTGCCCCGGTTGGTGTATTTGATGGCATTGGCGACCAAGTTGAGCAGTATCTGTCGGACCTTGCGGAAGTCCGATCGGATGATAAGTGCCGGGTCACATTCGCACTCGTAAATCAGTTTTTTCGCCTCCGCCAGCGTGGTGACCTGATCCCGAAACGATTCGATAGCGCTCGCCACCACGAAGGTGTCTTCCTCCACCACCATTTTGCCGGCTTCGATTTTGGCAATATCCAAAGTGTCTGAGACCAATTCGCTCAGCTGTATGCCAGCCGCGCGAATTGCACGCAGGCTCGCCATGTCCCGCTCGCTCAATACGCCATCCAGTCGTTTCATCAGTACTTGAGAAAACCCGATGATGGCATTTAAGGGGGTGCGTAGCTCATGCACCATCTTGGCGAAAAAGTCGCGCCGCGCTGCGGCCTTTTCTTCCGCCAACTGAATTTCTGCGATTTTTTGCTCGGTGATATCGAATAGATAGGCCAGTACCGAGGGGGCATCACCACTATCAACATCCGTTGTTTCAAGACCAACCGGATGGAAATGCCAGCGATACCAGTTGTCATCCACCCGGACTTCCACATCATGAATCAGCGTCTGGCGACGCCATACGCGCTGACACAGAGCGGCAAGATTCACGGGCCAGATGCGCGCAGCCCCGCGTTCATCAAATCCATGCAACAGTAGCTGTTCCTGCAATGCGGGGTTACCAAATAACAACTGGCCATCCGCGTCAAATTCGGCAATAGGTGCCGGACTCAGCTCAACGTATTCGGTAAATTTGCGCATCTCACGGTAACTGTGACTGCGCTGGCGATTGTCGTAAAAACTCAGGATTCGGCCATCAATCCCCTCTCCTGCCAGCGGCATCACCCGGAAATCCACGCTCACGTTGACACCTGCACGGCTTAACCAATACCCGCTATGAACATCGTCCCCATTGAGGTCGCTGCGGCACAATGGGCACTCTGCCTCCGCATGTGCGCTGTCTCGATTGAGTGGGCATAGCAGATCGTGAAGATTGCGCCCCCGCACGTCGGCAGTCGCCCATCCAAGCAGGTCCGTAGCCTTGGCAGACAGGTAACGCACGTTGCAATCGCCATCCGCCACTACTAAACCATCCGGCCAATTGGCAAACCAGCGAAGCGCTTCAGCAGCTAGATCATGATGACGGGCATGGGTCGCGTCGCCCGAATGGATTGCAATATCAGGCACTCAGATCCTCCTCCGACATCCACAGACGCCGCCACTGTTCGTTGCCCGGTGCCGTGAGATCAATAGCGCTCTCAATCATCCGCGGCGGCGTGGTTACCTGCCGCAGATCGATTTCAATCGGTGGCTCCAAAACGCTTCCATCCGCCGAGTAATAAATCACCACGCGAGGCTGCAACGGCGTATCTGCCCGATGCTCTTTGATGACGGCCCGCTCACCGGTGTCGAGCATGACCGCCGTGGTGGGGGGATAGATGCCCAGCAAACTGATCAGCGCGGCCACCGCATCCGCGGGAAAAATGCCGCGCTCCGCGTCCCGATACAGTGAGCGCAATGCATTGGTCGGCGTGACGCCAGGCTCGTCCGTCAACTGGTGAACACGTTCCTCGTAGACATCAACCACCGTAAGCAGTTGGCTCAACGGATGGATCTGCTCACCGCGCAAACCAGCGGGATACCCTGACCCGTCCAACAGTTCGTGATGTTCCGCCACTATTCGCCGAGTCAACTCCGGCAGGTCCGAATGCGCCAGGATCTGGTTGCCGATCAGCGTATGTTTGTGCACAAGTCCTCGCTCCGCCTCGGTGTAGCGGGAGCGTTTGCCGATAAGGTTAAGTGGCAATTGTGTCCAACCCGCTTCGTGCAATAGCGCAGCAAGGCCTAATTGCTCGCGTTCGGCGGTGGGAATTTTGCGCAGCAATGCGAGATTGAGTACGAGACAAAAGGTGCCGAATACGTGATCGGACAATCGCTGTGTTTTGCGACTGAGGTGGACCAGGCTCATCAGCGCCTGATCATTGCGCTCCAAGCTGTCCAGCGTGCTATCCACCAACGGCGCCAACTCTCCCATATCCACCGGCGACCCGCTTTCCAAAGCCCGACTGAGATTTTCCACCGCCTTTTTAATCTTGCTACGCAAATGAGCAGCGACTCGCAACTCCCGGTCAAGACTGGCCGGTTCCACAGGCGGGCGGAGGCTGGGCGGTTGGCCCGATGTAGGTCGACGCGATGGACGTGGTGTTATAGGGGCTGCAGTAGCCGGCACAGCCATAGCGGACGTGTCCTCCGATGGTGGTGCTACATCGACCCCGCGGGACAGGTCTATGGTCAGGGTTTTAACTCCCGCATCGCGCAGAGCACGTATATCAGACGTGTCTTTAATGGCACGGCTATGGCTTAAGAACGGGCTGTCCAGCCACGACATGTCGAGCTTGGTGACAAACATGCCGACGCGGAGATCACTAATGGGAATGACTTTTAGGTGGGTAGATGACACCGGCAAGACCTATTCGACCTGGGGTAAAGAAATACCCCACACTGTTACAAGTTTAGCCAGAGCAATTGATGATGCCTTACGAAACGATGGATGGCGGGGCAGAAAAACCGGCAAATGCACCGACGAAACCTTTGGTTTGGGGGATAAACGGCGAGGCTCCAGGTGAGGTTGCAAACAAGTTAACAGCTTGAGATCTCATCCAGGAACCCTCACTCTTTGCAGTGGACTAACGAAAGGCCCGGAACCGCATGAAAGCTCGACGGACATATTCTGTTACTCGAAGCCGCGGTTGATATAGCATAGGGCACTTCGGACCGGACAGACCGGACTCGTCTCAGCCTGCGGATAGGGTGTAACTTTGCGCGGTCCCCTCGACGAACGAGGTGGAGTTTCCTAAACTTTTTCGATACCGGTGTTACGGCCTCGTCAAAGGCTCCCGATTTAACCGGCCAGGTGACTATGATTTTCTCTTCCAGATCAACCTCAGGACTCAATATTTTGGTTTCCCCACGCACATCCCTCTTCGCCCGTAAATCGTTTATTACCCACGTTTTCTGGTGCGTATTTGCCGCCAGCCTTGCCATGGAAAGCGGCGCCGATGAAGGCAAACCAGCCCTTCAACCCACAAAGGCACAGTCGGTTACCACGATCGACATCATGGATAAGCTGTCCAAACGGCATTACCGTGACCTGCCAATCGATGACAAATTGTCCATCGAATTCCTGGAAAACTACCTCAAAACCCTGGATCCGGGTCGCCTGTACTTTCTCCAGGCGGACATCGACGGTTTTATGAAGAACAAACACCAACATGACGACCACATCAAAAAAGGTGATTTGCAGCCGGGCTTTGCTATTTACCAGGTGTATCAGAAACGTGTAGTGGAACGGTTGGAATGGGTGCTTGCGCAACTCGATGACCCAAAAGTCAGCTTCGATTTTAAAGGCAACGAAGCAGTGGAGATGGACCGGGAAAAAGCTCCCTGGCCCCGCGACAATGCCGAAGCCGACAATTTGTGGGACAAGCGGCTGGAATTGAGTGTTCTGAACCTGAAGCTTGCGGGCAAAACGGTTGAGGAATCCAAAGTTACGTTGCAGCGGCGCTATAAGAACCAGTTGCATCGCACCACGCAGCAAAATTCTCAAGACGTCTTCGAAACGCTGATCAATTCGCTGACGGTGCTTTACGATCCACACACCAATTATTTCTCTCCGCGCACCTCGGAGAACTTCAATATCAATATGTCGCTTCAGCTTGAGGGCATCGGTGCTGTGCTGCAGTCTGAAGACGAGCACACCAAAGTGGTACGTCTGGTGGCCGGCGGCCCTGCCGACAAGCAGGGGCAGTTAAAACCAGCAGATAAAATTGTTGGCGTTGGTCAGGGTACAGAGGGCGAAATCGTAGACGTGGTCGGCTGGCGTCTAGACGAAGTGGTCGACATGATCCGCGGCAAAAAAGATACCGTTGTCCGCTTGGAGGTTCTCACAACCGAAGCGACGCCAAAAGTGGTGGCCATTCGCCGCGGCACGGTAAAGCTCGAGGACCAGGCAGCGCAAAAAGCCGTTATCGAAGTCAGTGACGGCGAACGCAAGCACAAAGTCGGGGTAATTGAAATCCCGGCGTTTTATCATGATTTCGAAGCCTACCGACGCGGCGACCAGAATTTCCGCAGCACCACCCGCGATGTCGCCAACCTGTTGCGCGAGCTGCAGGACGAGGACGTTGCCGGCATCATTCTCGATTTGCGCAACAACGGCGGCGGTTCTCTTCAAGAGGCGACCATGTTGACCGACCTGTTCATCGATCAAGGTCCGGTGGTACAGATCAAAGAAGCGGATGGGCGAATTTCCCAACACAACCGCTCACGTTCTCGCGCACTTTATCGCGGACCGCTGATCGTCATGATCAACCGTCTCAGCGCTTCGGCCTCGGAAATTTTCGCCGGGGCGATTCAGGACTATCACCGCGGCATCATCGTGGGTACACAATCCTTCGGCAAAGGTACTGTTCAGTTGCTGAGCGACCTGCCGGAAGGACAGCTCAAGCTGACAGAATCCAAGTTTTATCGCGTGTCCGGGGATAGCACCCAGCATCGCGGCATTATTCCAGACATCAGCATGCCGGCATTGATCGACAGCGAAGAAGTGGGTGAGTCGGCTTATGAAACTGCCCTGCCCTGGGACCAAATCGCCCCGGCAAAACACGGCAAATATTTCGATTTCAGCCAGCTTCTCCCGACGCTCGACAAACTGCATCAAGACCGCAGCCGCCAGGACCCGGACATCATTCTGCTGCAGGAACAGGTAGCACTGATGATGCGCAATAAAGAACGCACCCAAATTTCACTGAATGAAAAAGTGCGAATTCAAGAGAAAGAAGACCTGGAACGCGAACAAATGGTCATGGAAAACAAACGCCGCAGCGCCAAAGGCCTAAAACCGTTTGAGAACCTGGAAGCCTATCGCGCGTATGAGAAAGAAGAAGAAGCCAATGCCGAGAAGCTGGCGGCGGAAGCCCGTCCCGGTATTGATACCGAATCCGACGCACTGCTGAATGAAGCGGGTTATATCTTGATCGACATGGTGGAACTGATGAAGGTACCGCAGCAGCAGGTGGCGAACTTTTAATTTCCATGTCATCGGAAAAAGGCCCTGCGGGGCCTTTTGTTTTTTTGGTTGAGGCTATGTTATAAGCCAAACCCGATTTTGATCCCGCCGCGAGTCAACTCATGAAATGCGTCTCCTTCAACGTCAATAGCGTGCGTCTCCGCCTCCATCAGATCGCCGCCATCATCGCCCACCACCAGCCGGATTTTATCGGCCTGCAGGAAACGAAAGTCACCGATGGTGATTTTCCGGTGGAGGAAATCAAAAGCATGGGTTATCACGTCGAATACTTTGGCCAGAAAACCCATTACGGTGTCGCACTCTTGTCCAAGCATCCATTTTTGCAGGTAGCTAAAGGATTTGTCGGCGATACGCCGGACGATCAAAAGCGCTTTATCAGCGGCACTTTCCAAACCGACGACGGCAATACTCTGCATATTCTCAATGGCTATTTCCCTCAGGGGGAAAGCCAAGATCATCCGCTGAAATTTCCTAACAAACGTCGTTATTACGCCGATCTTTTGGCTCATTTGGATGATCGTCATGGCAACGACGATCGGCTGATCGTCATGGGTGATATGAATGTGTCTCATACCGACCTGGATATCGGTATAGGCGAGGATAATCGCAAACGCTGGCTGCGCACGGGGAAATGCAGTTTCCTGCCGGAGGAGCGCGAATGGTTGCAGAAAGTCTTGGATTGGGGTTTGGTGGATACGTTTCGCAGCCTGCACCCGGAAGAAGCCGACCGTTTTAGCTGGTTCGACTATCGCAGTCGCGGCTTTGAAGCAGACCCCAAACGCGGCCTGCGCATCGACCTGATTCTCGCCAGCCGAAATCTGGCTGATCGCTGTGTGGATGCCGGTATCGACTACACCATCCGCGCGATGGATAAGCCCTCTGACCACTGCCCGATTTGGGCCGAGTTTCGTTACTAAGGCATCTGNNACCTGGCGGGTTTTTTCCCGCAGTTGTTGAAAGCGTTCAAGTTGCGTGGGATTGGGCTCCGCCGCCAATAATCCCTCTACTTTTTGCAGTTGTTCGCGCATTTGGTTGCGCAGGGAATCGTCGGAAGGCATCGCTTTTACTTTGGCGATCAAGGTTTGCAGGCGATTCAACTGCAAACCCACATGGCGCGGAAACAGCAATGTGGCGCGATCAAAAAACCGCATGGCCTCATCGAACTTGCCGTCTTTGTAAAGCTCGATACCGGTCTTATTGAGCTGCGCAACCCGCCTGCGATTTATCTCGCTCCGGGGTTCCGGTAACAATTTATCAAGCTTCTCCATGCTCCCCGTATCCGCCTCGTAGACGTCTGCCATCGACTTTAAGTGAGCGTTGGCCTCGGTGGTCTGACCGGTGCTGTTGAGATACGCGAAGTACGCCAGATCCACGTCGATACTCTTGCCGAAGTGTTCTCGCAGCAACCCTGCCTGGTCGCGAATGATCGTCTTGGCCGCCTCCGAGTGCCCGGCCAGTGCCTGCACCCGCGCCATCAACAACCGCGCCTGTAACTCCTGATCGATCGCAATGCGCTGGGACGCCATGAGCTTATCCAAACAGCGCTTGCTGTCCTCCACCAAATCACTTTTTTCCAGCTCAACATTGTGTTCGAGGCTATTGGCAGCGGCGTTGAGAAAGGTAAGGGCATCGGAAAGATCCTGATGACAGGAGAACTCGCCCAATTTCATAGCGTCACCAGCCGCACGCAGCGTTCGCACCACATCGCCGTTGTTTTCCGCCACCTTGGCGAGCCTGCGTTGACGGAGGATCGAGCGCGGACAGAGCTCCACCGCCTTCTCAACGCTGGCCTGCAACGCGTCGAAATCGCGCTCCTGTTCAAGGATATTGGCGATTTCATCATGAGCGGGGAGATAAAGCCGACTCTCATCAACCAATTCATTTAATTCCTGCTTTGCCGCCTGCGCGTCTCCTTGGGCATAGTGAACTTTGGCCAGGCCCAGCACCGCCCAATCCACACGCCGGTTCTCCAGAACATCCCGGTACAGGCTTTCCGCTTCGCGATATCGGCGCTGGCGGATCAGCGTTTCACCCAACAGCTTCTGCGCCAGCGATGTGTGGCGGCCTCGCTGTTCCACCAGACGCTTTAATTCAGCGGTGGCCTTTTCCAGCTCATCGGTATCGAGAAGCCGGTAGACGTTGACCAACGCATCGCGGGTCTGAATCAAACGGGTGAAACGTTGCTCCAGCACCTGGAGGTTCAACGGCTTCATCAGGTAATCATCCGGTTCGCAGTCGTAGGCGGATAGCACCATGTCCTTACTCGCCTCGGCGGTAACCATGACAAAAAGCGTGTGATGCGTAATGAGTTTGCGAAAACGCAGTTCTTCAAGAATGTGTTGCCCGCTTTTACCGGAGCCGAGATTGTAGTCGCATAAGATCAGGTCAAACTTGCGATCTTTACACCACTTGAGCACATCGAACGCCTTACCGGCCTCCTCGATGTTCTTGACGCCGAGTTTGTTCAACATGCTCATCATCGTGGAGCGGAAGCTGGAAAAATCGTCCACCACCAGAACGTGAAGTTTTCCTGGGTCCTTGAGGGGCATTACTACCTCGTGCAACGAAGTTGTGCCGGCAGGGCCAGCAGAGAAACAGGGTTGCTACAAGTGTAGTCGACTCAACAACGCTGCTCTCATTTCGTGCATATCGGTGTTCATGAGAGGAAAAGGGTAGGCCCGGCGATTACGTCAGTGGTGGCGCCCGTCACTCCAGTAACGCAACTCGCGTGTGTCACCGGTGACCAGAGCCTCCACATCGATAAAATGATCGACGCCGCCTTCGAGCATTCCCGCTTCGGACTTGGCGGGGCCAACCCCGACGATGGTCACCAGATTTTCCTTTTGATGTTTCTGCTCGTAGGCGCGGATGGCATTGACGCTATCCATGTCTTCGCTGCCGTTGTTTTCCACCACGATCAGGCGGCAGTCGCCCTCCTCCAACACTTTGGGAATGGCCCGCAGATCGTGTACCCGCTGAATATCCAGCTCAGAACTGCCATGCAAGCGCGCATTATCGAGAGCGGCTCCCTGGCCAAGCCAAACAATACGGCAGGGGGAATCCGCAGCGGAAACAGGTGGCTCGCCACCATTGCGGTACTCCTCGAACACGCTAGAAGCGGCGATTTCAAACTCAAAAATCCCCGCCGGTTTAGTGACGAAATGGATCAATGGGCTTAGCTGGACCATACGGTCTTCAAAAAATTTGCGCCCGATATCGGAGCAAATAACGAACTGGTGAATGTATTTCAGTTCTGCATGGCTCAGCAAATCATTGCAGAACTGCACGGGGTGATCGTCGCCAGAAGCTGCGTTATAGACCACGCATTCCGTAGCCCGGCCCTGCGCTAGTGTTTCGGCGAGCGCCTGAAATGCTTTGCGGAATTGACTCGCGGTTTGTACCTCAAAGCCCATGGTGTCCAGTTCCATTCGCTTGTGATCCAGCCAGCGGGGGTTGGAGTGGATCAACAGCAGCCTGCGACCTTTAAAACGCAGGCGATGGTACTCCGGACGGTCATTAGGTTCCGCCACCTCCAGAGGCAGGCGTAGACGAATATTTTTGCCATCCTGAGAGCCGGACTCATTGATGTCCATGCTGCCCTTTAATGCTTCAGCCAACCCTTTGGTCAGAATGAGGTCGAGATCCGCAACTATGCCGCGCTCCGGCTCACCCTGAAAAAAGAGACGCTTGCCGGATTCCGATTGGCGTGCAATGGTCACGTGCAACTCGCCAGCATCCTCATATTCCCGCACGAATTCCACTTCCACAAAAATCATTCCGCCCTGGCCCTGCTGGATACTGCTTTTCACCATGGTGGTGACGATCTGTCCAAGGCGCCGCGGATCGCCGCGCAGACGACACGGCAGCGCTGGAGACAAAGCGGTCTCCAGCTCTATGCCCTTGCGCTCTGCCTCGATCACCAATCCATGAATCAAATTCTGTAAATAGTGCCGGATATTAAAAATTCGCGGCTGCACAACCACGTCCTTGGTCACCACGTGATAAAAATCATCGACGTTGCGATAAATGCGCTCAAAGGCGCTGCGCTGACTGGCGACTGTCACCGGCGACGGAGGAGATTCTTCTCCCGACTGCTGGTGGACAGCGAGCATGTTCTGCATTTTCTGACTGAGCAGTTGCAGATAATCGTTGGTAAGTTGAGCGGAGGCGATGGTATCGCGCTTTTCCTCCTCCAGGCTTTCGGTCTTTTTCGCCAAGATAAAATGCGCTTCCAAACGATCCCAATAATTGTGTGCGATAAGCTCACAGTGGTGATTCAGAATCCAATAAAAGAACAGCAAAATGCAGCCGTAAAACACGCCGACAAATTCACCAATAAAAAAGGTGCAGCAGGCGGCCGGAACTATGCCGAGAAATTGATAGATCGACAAAAATCGTTGATACGGGGCAAATGCATGGGCGGTGGTGGAAAAAAACACCACCGTGTAAAGCCACATGAGCGATGCTTCTCCCTCCATGTTCATTACCAGCGTAACGCTGGCCAAAATAACCCCCCACCAGGAAGCGCCCACCAGCGTCGCCAGAAAATATTTGTTGCGCCAGCTATTCGGTGCTCTGGGATAAATGGCGTCCATGCGGAACAATAGATAACCACGCACTGCCGTGGCCAATATCAGCCCGATGGTTAAAACAATCGCGAGAGTTCGGTATTGCTGAATGAAATTCTGCTCGACGAGCAGGCAAAGGGTGTAGATAAGAACGTTGGAAATGAGACCGCGGCGGCTGTACTTCGCCATGCGCATATCGGTGTCACGAATGATCTGCCGGTCTTTCTGAATTTTGCTTTGCGGCTCAAACAGCTTCAGTATCGACATGCCTTTTCCCGATGATGATGATGACCTTCACACCAACCCGATCGGCACGGGGAAGCGCAAAGGCCGCACATTCTACTCCATGATCACGGCCGGACATACCAATAGGTACGGTTAAAAAAAGCCCGTTTCCACGGGCTCTAGCGGTTAGATTTTCTGCGTTAATTCCGGCAGAACCTCGAACAAATCCGCCACCAAACCGTAGTCGGCCACTTGGAAGATGGGCGCGTCGGCGTCTTTATTAATGGCGACGATGACTTTGGAATCTTTCATTCCCGCCAAATGCTGGATGGCGCCCGAGATACCTACGGCGATGTAGAGATCCGGCGCGACCACCTTGCCCGTCTGCCCCACCTGCATGTCGTTAGGCACAAATCCAGCGTCTACCGCAGCGCGCGATGCGCCCACCGCCGCTCCCAGCTTATCCGCCAGGGTGTAAAGCAGTTGGAAGTTCTCACCGTTCAACAAGCCGCGACCACCGGAGATGACGACCCGCGCGGAAGTGAGTTCTGGCCTATCCGATTGAGCGAGTTGCTCGCCGACGAAACTGGAGAGGCCACTTGCAGGCTGCGCAGCGACAGTCTCAATCGGCGCTGCCGCCTGATCCGCCGGCACTGGATCAAACGCGGTGGTTCGAACCGTCATCACTTTAATAGGCTCATCATTCTGCTCGGTGGCAATCACATTGCCTGCATAGATCGGCCGAACAAACAGATTCGTTCCTTCGAACGCCATCACGTCGGATAGCGGTTGTACATCGAGAAGCGCGGCCACCCGAGGCACCAGATTCTTACCATTGCTTGAAGACGGCGCGAGGATGGCGCTGTACTGCTTGCC
>DJFQ01000185.1:27128-32398 GCA_002432095.1 Marinagarivorans sp. UBA5868
ATGTCCTCATTGAATGCCTGAGCGGCAGCGAGGGTATTGGCCGTGGCCGCTTTCAGTTCGCGATTGTCGTGTTCCGCTATGACCAGGACGCTCATGAAATCACCTTTGCTTCATTTTTCAGTTTATTGATCAGTTCATCGACGCTGGACACCTTGATACCGGCTTTGCGCGATGCGGGCGGAGAGACTTTGACAAGTTTGCTGCGGTTTGAAATTTCCACGCCGAGCTCGGCGATGGGAAGCGTATCGAGTGGTTTCTTTTTCGCTTTCATAATATTGGGCAGCGACGCATAGCGTGGCTCATTCAGTCGCAAATCGGTCGTTACCACTGCGGGGAGCTTAAGTTTCAGAGTTTGCAACCCGCCATCCACTTCGCGGGTCACCATCGCCGCACCATCGGCAATTTCCAGTTTGGAAGCAAAAGTGCCCTGCCCCCAACCCAAAAGCGCTGCCAACATCTGGCCGGTCTGATTGTTATCGCCATCAATGGACTGTTTGCCCAAAATCACCATTTCGGGAGACTCTTTGGCTACCACCGCTTTTAATACTTTGGCAATGCTAAGTGGCTGTAGACGCTCAGCGGTTTCCACAAGTATCGCCCGATCCGCGCCCAGCGCCATGGCCGCGCGAAGTTGTTCCTGACACTTTGCATCACCAACGCTGACCACGATGACCTCGGTAGCGACGCCTTTTTCTTTCAGCCGGATCGCTTCCTCCACGGCAATTTCGCAGAACGGATTAATCGCCATTTTAGCGTTGGCAATATCCACGCCCGAACCGTCGCTCAAAGGGCGCACTTTCACGTTGTAATCGACCACGCGTTTGATTGGAACAAGTATTTTCATGGGCATAAAGCTCCTGTTGGGAGGCGAAAGGACGGGAGTATAGCGATAAACAATCGACCAATTCGACGTACTTACAATGGGATTGGCGATACTGATGATCGGTCCTGATCATAAGCACAAGATGATGGCGAACCCGCCAGTTTCAAGCAACCATTATGCGCCGGTGCGGCAACTCGTCTGTGCTATGCGCGTATACTTAACCGATCAATAACATCTAACAACTTCTAACAACATCAGCTAACAACATCAGCAAAAAGGAGCCGAGGGTGGAACGAGAATCGATGCCTTATGACGTGGTCGTGGTTGGCGCGGGTCCAGCCGGACTTGCAGCTGCCTGCCGCCTTAAACAGCTCAATAGCGAAATCAGCGTGTGCGTGGTGGAAAAGGGCTCCGAAGTCGGTGCTCATATTGTCTCGGGAGCCGTATTTGATCCAATCGCTTTGCAAGAGCTGTTTCCGGACTGGCGTGAAAAAGGGGCGCCGGTTAAAACCGCTGTCACGAATGACCATATTCTGTGGCTGAGCGGCGCGGAGCAATCCTCTAAGGTTCCGAGTTGGGCGGCGCCCAAAACCATGCACAATCATGGCAACTACATCNNGCGGCCGAAGTGCTCTATGCCGAAACCGGCGCCGTCAAAGGAATATTGATCGGCGACATGGGTTTGGATGCCGCTGGAAAACCCAAGCCCGGCCATACTCCGGGCATGGAGCTCCACGGCAAGTACACGTTGTTCGCCGAAGGTTGCCGGGGGCACCTGGGCAAAAGACTTATTGCCCATTTTTCACTGGATCGCGGTGTCGAGCCGCAGCATTACGGGCTGGGCATCAAAGAGATTTGGAAGGTGCCTGCAGGGCAACATCACGAAGGGCTAGTCGTCCACACCGCTGGTTGGCCGCTGAGCGAAAGTGGATCGACCGGTGGGGGCTTTCTGTATCACATCGAAGATCAGCAAGTCGCGGTGGGACTGATTACCGACCTCGCTTACGAAAACCCCTACGTCAATCCGTTTGAAGAGTTTCAGCGCTTTAAGCACCACCCGGTTATCAAACAGGTGCTGACCGGCGGACAGAGATTGGTGTATGGCGCTCGGGCCATCACCAAAGGTGGCCTGCAATCTCAGCCTAAGATGCATTTTCCAGGAGGGTTATTGTTGGGCGACAACGCCGGAACCTTGAATTTTGCCAAGATCAAGGGCACGCATACCGCAATGAAAAGCGGCATGATCGCCGCTGAGGTGGTAGTTCGCGCCATCGCCGAAAATCGCGAGCAGGATGATCTGGCGGAATTCGGGCATTCCTACCGCACCAGTTGGGCCTGGAATGAGCTGCATGTACAGCGCAATTTTGGCCCGGCTATCCACAAATGGGGACCGTTTCTCGGTGGCGCCTACGCCTTCCTAGACATCAATCTGTGCAACGGCAAATTGCCCTGGACCCTGTCCGACTCGGTCGCCGACCACGCCCTCTTGCGTCGTGCCGCCGATTGCAAAGCCATTGAATACCCCAAGCCGGATGGTGTGATCAGTTTTGATCGGCTGTCTTCCGTGTACTTATCCAATACCAATCACGAAGAAGATCAGCCCTGTCACCTGAAGCTCGCCTCACCGGATCTACCGATTGCGAAGAATTTGCCGGAATTCGCCGAACCCGCTCAGCGCTACTGCCCGGCGGGGGTTTACGAGGTGCTGGTTGCCGAAGACGGCTCGCCGAAATTTCAAATCAATGCGCAGAATTGCGTTCACTGCAAAACCTGCGACATCAAGGATCCCTTGCAGAACATTACTTGGGTGGCACCGGAAGGCGGCGGCGGACCCAATTATCCCAATATGTAGGCGGCTGTTGGCTTGGGCGTTATTCAATGGACGTCGTGGCGCCGCGCAGGCGGGAAAGCATGGCGCGCAGCGTCCGTTCGGCCAGGTCCGCAACCCGCTGCTCGCGCCATCGCCAGCCGCTTACCGCCTGACCTGCCATGGTGTCCAACAGCTGTCCAGTGCGCGCGTCATAGACTTTCATCACCAGATGTAGGCGGTCACGCCCGGTGCTGTCATCGTGGAGCCCACTGTTATCGGCGATTTCTTGAACGCTGGATAACCGGTCCGCTGCAGCAGCCAGACTCAAACGAAGCAATACGCCCGATTGCCCCCGATCTATCGAGGCCGCATCCGCTTGCTGACCATCACTATGAAACCATTCAGAGGCTATGTTCTCCAAAAGCCTATCAAGATGGCCGCCTAACCGCGGATACGCGTTCGGATCGGGTCCGGCAATGAACATTGGTGCCACTCGCACTTTCGTTCCTTCCGGCAGAGACCAGGACCCGGTGCGGGTGATTTTGACGGATGTACCCATGCCGACATCCCGCAGCGCTGTGCGGCTGACCTCGCGAGTGTATTGTGCCGTGCAGGCGGAAAGCATAAGGAAAAGCAGCCCAGTGATGAGCAATCGCACTACACTGGAAAATGACTGAGCAAACACGCGGGCCTCCAGAGATAAAAACCGGTATCCGGTTATCGGCGCGCAAGCGGTTCCATTTAGCCCAACTCACAGGATTGCTACATGCTCGAACAACTTTTGGATCTTGAGGCAATTGATAGTCAACGCTTCACGACCCGCAATCATCAAGAGAGTTTTCGCAAAACCATTTTTGGCGGTCAGGTTCTCGCCCAGGCGTTAATGGCGGCGGGGCGAACGGTGCGCAACCGGCCGGTCCATTCGCTGCATGCCTATTTTCTCCGTGCCGGAAGTGTCGACAGCCCGGTGGAATATTGGGTGGAGAATCTCCGCGATGGCAACTCCGTATCCTCGCGATCGGTACGCGCAGTTCAGGAAGGGGAGCTGATTTTTACCATGCAGGCATCTTTTCATAGAGGCGAGAGCGGATTCGAGCATCAGGCATACGCACCTACCCATATTTTGCCGCTAGAAACTGTGCGTCAGCAGTTCTCGGACGAAAACGGCAACCCCGCTAAAGAGTTTCGTCATCTGGGGGTGGCGCCTATCGATTTTGTCCCTTACACCCGGGACATATTTGAGTCTAAAGCGAGCGAAAGCCACAGCGCCCAGTTCTGGGTACGCTGCCGGGAGGACCTGCCAGAGAATCCACTGTTCCATTATTGCGCCCTCGCCTTCGCCTCGGACCTGGGTTTGCTCGCTACATCCCTAATGCCCCACCCCACAAGTCTATTCAACGGCGAGGTTTACCCGGCGAGCATGGATCACTCCATTTGGTTTCACCGCCCACCCGCATTCAATGATTGGCACCACTATTTGACCGATAGCCCCTGGGCAGGCCAAGAGCGAGGCTTCTGTCGCGGCGCGCTCTATGATCAACAACAACGCATTGTTGCTTCAGTTTGTCAGGAGGGCATGATCAGGCCTCGTCGGTAAGGCGTATTTCAGCTTGCCTTATTCCAACCATGCTCCATCGCGATTCATGTCTATACTGAATGTAAATCCGCCGAACCCGATAGAGGAGACCCCATGGAGCGCATCACTGTTGCCGACGCCGTAAGGAGCCTGGAAACTCTGTTGCAGATTCTGGATAACGCCTATTGGGAAGCATCGGAGATCGCACACAAAGACGTGATATACGACATCATCAGCATCATGCATATTGAAATAAACGAATTGGCGAAGTTGAGCGTAGAAGATCATTACATGGCCTATGAGCCGACAAGCGCAGCATTTCGCAACAGCCAGGGGAAACTCAAACTCCTGCAAAATAATCTTCAACATTGGGTTAACCGGTCGAGCACACTGAATATGTTGGAAGCGGAATTGCCGGCGACCGTGCTTTTGTTGAATCAATACTGACTCCTCCGTAGAAATTTCCTCCTGTACTTATGGCCCTTAATGGGCCATTTTTTATTTTGCAGCGCAGCGAAAATTCGACTGGATTTTGACAAATACACGGCCAAAACCCCAGCTTTGGCGTTTATATCCCGCTTTAGGGATTAACAAGGTAAGTATTGCTAAACGATTTAACAGCAGACTGGAAAAATGGCGGTGATGTTCGATACTTAAATCAACTGATGTCATTCATCCCCCCAAGTGTAGTGACATCAGTAGAGCTGCTCTTGAGCAGCTCGGTGAGGATGAAAGTCCTTAATGTTTCACTCCTAATGGTCCTGGCCCGATGTTCCCCCGAGCATCGGGCGTTTTTTTTTGGTTTTGAAAGTTTTTGGGTTTTGAAAGTTTTTTGGTTTTAAAGATAGCGACGCAAGCGAGATTTGACGGATATCACCGGTACTTGATTAAGCGATTTGGCTTTGGATAGAGCTCAACAGCTCTTCATCGGTCCAGGGTTTATTAAGATAAGTATTGACGCCGACGCGTGCCGCCATGGATTTGTGTTTCTCAGTAGCGCGGGACGTAATCATGATAATCGGAATATCTTTCGTCTCGTCATTCGAGCGCAAGTGACTGGT
>DJFQ01000185.1:32499-38432 GCA_002432095.1 Marinagarivorans sp. UBA5868
AGAGAATCGTCCACCACTAACGCCACGGGACGCTCTTTAATAAGATCGTTATCCAAATGACGCAGCCGCTGGGCGAAGCGCTTGCGCCAACCCTCTTCTGCACTATCCGTAAGTGTCAGCCCCGGCAATTCATACAGATCCACCACGGGAGATACACGCCCGTCACCGAGAATGGTGGCGCCAATCACACCGGCCACTTTATAAGTGGCGCGCGACAGCGGTTTGATAATCTGCTCCTCGCTGGAGCGAATGGTTTCAGCTAACACACCTACGCGTCGACCATCGCGATTACGCATCACCATCAAAGCGGTATGGCGCTCCGCGCGCCGGGTATTCATAAAAATCAAATCGTCCAGACGAAAAACCGGCAATGGTTCGTCTTCACCCTGCATCCGGTAATAAAGCTGGTTCGCACGTTTTTCCAGCCGGTCAGATTCGAGGTACATAACTTGTTCAAGGGCGCGGGAAATGACACTCACCCGATGCTCACCAACCTGCACCACCAACGTATGAGCGGACAGGATGCTCATCGGTGCGATTAGCGTAAATGTGGTGCCGCGCCCGCTTTGACTGCTGATAGACAGATTGCCTTTGAGCAGGCGGATTTGTTCGTTTACCACATCCAAGCCCACGCCGCGCCCGGAGGTCTGCGTCACTTCACGGCGGGTGGAAAAACCCGATGTCAGAATCAGCGCATTTAAATCGGCTATTGCCAATTTTGCGCCTCGTGGTGCCAGCCCGCGTTCCACCGCTGCTTCGGCAATCGCGTCATAATCCACACCCCGCCCGTCGTCGCGGCATTGCACCACCACCGTATCTCCGGCGCGTGAAAATTCGAGAGTAATACGACCGACCGGGGGTTTGCCGACCGCCAGCCGCTCCTGCTCCGATGCCTCCAAGCCATGATCCACCGCATTGCGCAGCAGGTGCATGATGGGGTCGACCAGGGTGGTGAGCACCCGGCTGTCCGCCAGAACTTCCTCACCTTTTACCTCAAGCACAGCGGCGCGATTGGTAAGCCGCGCGGCCTGGCGTACGCAGCGCTGAAACCGGCTGGTGAAAACGCTCACCGGCAACATGCGAATGCTCAACAACAATTCCTGCGATTCAAAACCGAGTTGGCGCTGGTTGAGCACCAGGTTTTTCAGCGACTTGACCTCGCCTTCCAAGTCAATAAACGCCTCGTGCGCATCGGTTGTCACTTCGTGAAGCTGACTGGCGAAGCTGTTGAGTTCGTTATAACGCTCAAGCTCCAGAGGATCCATCTCTTCCTCTTGAATACTGCCGGTGGCGGCGGCCATTGCGGTTTGCAGCTCTAACAAACGCTCCAACTCCTGCGCCAGATGACGCAGCTGCGCGTGATAGGTCTCTGCGGCGCGCACGCCGTTGTTGATAACGTCCAGGCGACTGAGAATCTGGGTATTTCCGATTTGACTTTCACCGCTGAGTCGCAGTAATTCCTGCGCTTGGGTTTCGGAAATATTCAACGTGGTGTCGAAGGACTCAGGAGATTCCGCCACCGCGGGCGTTGGCTCGGCTCTGGCCGATTGAGCCTTGGGCTCCACCGAGGTTTGCGCAACGGCTGCAGCCGGCGCTGGCTTGCTCGGCACCTCAGCTTGCGCCGACAGCGGGCGATGGTAGATATCCTCCAGCACCGGAATTTCATCCACCGCATCAAGGGCAGATTGTGTGCCCAGCGCGTCATCGACGGCGGAAAGCGTTTCGTCGAGCGCGATAGAAGCGGTGACGGGAGACGAGTTTCCAGACAACAGCTCGGCAAAGATTTCTTCTTCCGCTTGTTCAACCACAGTAGTGGATGCAGACGCTTCGGTGGTTTCAATCTGCGGGGCAGTTGATTCACCGCGCGCGGCAAATGGCACAACATTGTTGCGGGATGGTGAAGCGACTGCCTCGGGCACCAACGCCTCTCTCATATCGCCACGCAACATCTCCAAAACCGCTTCCATAACCTGAGGCAGATCCGTGGGTTTAGGACCGACGCCCACTAGGAACTCCGAAATGGCCGAGAGACAATCTGCGGAGTCCTGCAACAAAAATCCCAGCCGTGGCTCTTTTTGCTTTTGTTTCGCGGAAAGCTCCAAAAGGTCTTCTAGGTAATGAGTGAGATTGGCGATCCCCTGAATCCCCACCACATTGGCGGCGCCCTTCAGGGTATGCGCGATGCGCTGAGCGATACGCAGCTGCACATCATCTTCCATAATGAGGTATTGCTCGACAGCACGTTCGAATGCGCCCACCTGGTTTGGCAGTTCTATTAATAAACCGCGCAACAACTCGGGATTGATATCCTCCCCCACCGCGAGGGAGGTCATGGAATCAGTAACCTGTGATGGATATTGCGGCGCACTTTCGTCCAAGAGAATTTCCGAATGCTGGAACTGCTCAGCCAGAGCTGAAGCATCCGCACCGGCCAGCGCAATCGGCCACGCCGGGTCCGCCAGATATAGCAGCAACGCTTCTGCCGCTTTTTGTTCGTTACGGTCATCACCCACGTATTGCAAATATCCCAGCAGCATCACACCCCAGGATTGCACCAACTGCCACTGTGCTTGCGGCAAAGGTTCAGCGGCGGCAACCATTGTCTGAAAATTTGCCATCAGCCATTCACAGGACGCAGCAATTCCGGCCAGCCCCACCAAACGAGCGGCATTGCCGATATTTTCCGCCTGGACTTCCATTTCTTCGAGACACTGAATCCGCGCGAGCTGATCCGCACTGCTCAGCGGTGAATAATCCCCACTGATGATTTCTGCGAGTTCATTGCGCAACAGGTCGACAAGTTCTTGTTGCTGGGAAGAAATTGTCACGAATATTCCGTCCTCGACATCACGGGGCAATTACCTAGTAAGAGGCCACTAGCTGGCTTTGGATACGACGTTGGCAGCACCGCCGGTTTCCACCGGATCCTTTAACACTGGCGCGATAAGATTTTCCGGCAGCACAAATACATTCACACGCTCTAACAGCACTTCAGCAAAATGCTTGAGGCTGTCGGTATGTCGCTTTTGCTGCACCAGTTCACTGCCTGTTTTTTCAGTGAAGTGGCGGATGATATTGGCGCGGTCGCGAATTTTATTGGAGATCTGTGCCTGCTGAATCGAGCTGTGGGAAATCACCTGAACCGTTTCCACCAACTGACGCGTCGCATCTTCGGTCACTTCCATACGTTTTTCCGCCTGCTCACCCAATCGCGTTCCCTCCGCCACTTCGGTGATCAGTTTATTCATGATATTCACCGTGTCGGAGGTTTCGACGCGGATGTTGTTCACCATCGAGGCGATTTCGGCGGTTGCCTCCCGGGCATTTTCCGCCAGTCGCTGGACTTCGTCGGCGACCACGGCAAAACCTTTACCAGCCTCCCCCGCGGAAGCGGCGTGCATACTCGCGTTCAATGCGAGAATGTGTGTTCGTTCGGCAATGGTATTAATCAAGTTGACGATCCCGGAAATCTCCTGCGAGCGGTCACCAAGGCGTTTAATCCGCTTTTCTGTTTCGGAAATGGTTTCGCGGATGGTCTGAATGCCTCGCACTGTGCGCATTACCGCTTCACGCGCTTGCTGGGTATCCGCGATGGTTTTCGATGCGATGTTGTCGGCGGTCTCTGCCCGCGCTGCGATTTCATTCATCGCCCGGGCGGACATATCCAGTGCCTTACTTGTTGCCATTACTTGTTTGCGCTCATCTTCCGCAACACGCACCACGGCGCTGGACTGGCGTTGCAACAAATCGGAAATGGCGTTGACCTGCTCGGAAATATCTTTTACCTGTGCCAGCGTCTTGGCGGTTTCGTTGGTCAACAGATTTACTGCGTCGGAAATGGTGCCGGTGATATCCGCTGATACCGGTACTTTAATCGTAAGATTTTTCTGCGCGATGGCACCAAGGGCGCGGATGAGCGAAATAATAGAGTTATTAAGCTGCTCATTTTCCAGCGATTGCTCTTCCAGTGTACGAATACGCTCGTCCAAGAGAATATTAAAAGCGCGGCCCAGATCTCCCAATTCGTCCTTCTGTAGCAAACGAACCCGCGCTTTTAAATTACCTTTATTAATTCGACGGATCACATTTTGAATGTGCGCCATAGGGAAAACGATACTTTTATAGATAAAAAATACACCCACCGCCACCGCCATCACCACCACAAAACCCAGCCCCACGAAAGTCACCATGGAAACCTGGGATTTGTACGCGTTTTCCTCCGCGGCATTTGCTGCGAATTCGCGCAGGTGTCGGCTGGCACTGGCCATGCCACTCGCCATTTGCGTTCCTACTTCGCGCAATTGGCGTTCAAGCGCCGCGACCTGCACCACGATCGCCGAAACCTGATCGAGCTTGGCGGAATAACCATCGGCGGCAGCTTTCAGCTGGTTTTTTTGCGCATCCGTCGAGGCGGAGGCAGCGAGCTCGGAGAAAAACGACGATGTATGGCGATCAAATTGAGTCAGTGCATCCTCACTCAAAGTCGCCACAAACTCCGCTTCCGCCTGTCGCATCCGCAGATACTCCGCGACAAGAGCGGGGTTTCCAGAGGAATAAAGTGCGTTTTCTAACGTTTCCGCGGCAGCTCTAAGTTCTTGCCGCAAGCCTCCGGCGGCTTGATTACCTAAGGTCAGCAGTTGTGCGGCCATATCTTGATAGGCCTGCTCGTAATTTTGCAGTTGGCTTTCAATTTCACGAAGGTCGCCAGAAATACCGATCCTGGTTCCGTCCGTTTTCAGCTGCGTCAACTTTTCCCGTAAATTCGCGGTTAGTTGGTTATGCCGTTCGATCAATGTGGCATCCCGCGAGGTCATCAGCACTGCAAGCAAACGATTGAGTTCCGCCACATCAATACGCGCTGCGCT
This sequence comes from Marinagarivorans sp. UBA5868, assembly GCA_002432095.1. Classification (GTDB taxonomy): domain Bacteria; phylum Pseudomonadota; class Gammaproteobacteria; order Pseudomonadales; family Cellvibrionaceae; genus UBA5868. Next base: position 37,365 of record DJFQ01000185.1, read on the forward strand.
CAATACGGATTCGTGTTCCGAAAGCTCACTGCTCTGTTGCCGGATGGTCTGCTCTGTGGACATTTGCACAAAATAAGCAATACCAATTGCCACAAACCCGAACGCCAGACCCGCCACCAGCAACATGATTTTTTGCGATATGCGAAGGTTGGTTGAAATGATCATGTGTATTTCCTGTCAGCAGGCTAATGCAAAAAAAAACCAAATAAATATTCCCCGGCGCCAGAATTGCGACGCCCCTACCCCAATCCGTGGTCGGCAGTTCCCAATCCATTTTCGATTGAGATGAGAAACTGCGCGAATTTCTGGCAGTCCACCATCAACCAGTTGTGGTCGCGTGCCGAAAAGTAATTTTTGATGATTGATGAGGGCAACTCACCAAGATTAGAAAGGGATTGCGGTTTTTGCATCAAAGAATTGCGCGCAATCGCGGCGGGCTTGCCATCTATTGCAAGCAAAAGTCCATTAATGACATCACCTAACAACAAGGCGTATTGATGGGTCTCGTGTGCATGCTCGACATCGGGGTCAAGCAACGTCCGAATACTGTAGTAGGGAATGATATTACCGCGGACGTTAGCAAGACCCAAACAGTGCTCTGGGGCATTGGGCATAGGAGTAAAAATTGGCTGGCTGACGAGTTCCGCCGCCTGCCCTTCCTCAAGAAGAAAGTGTCGGTTCGCGACCGTGAAGCCGTAACAACGCGCAGTTAGTTGCGACATTGCCTCCGGTCGATCGGCGGCGAAAGACAATGCGTATTCCGCCAAATCCCAGCGTTCTTCAGGCGCGCCTCCCTCTGCACCAGGGTGAATTCTTTCCACAAAATGCCTACTGAAAAAGAAGGAGGAATCGGTAATTGGCTTCCGCTTTTATAAAAGCACCAACCTGCAGGTTATATCGCACTATCCACGGTTATATCGCACTATCCACGGTTATATCGNNCCACGGTTATATCGCATTGATGGTGTCGAGAATCTGCTCCTTGGAGTACGGCTTAGAAATCATCCCGCGGCCGCCTTGCAATTCGCCCCAAACACGATCGGCTTTCTGGTTTTTGCTGGTGACGAA
>DJFQ01000200.1:0-3558 GCA_002432095.1 Marinagarivorans sp. UBA5868
TCCACCTTATCGGCATCGCGCAGTTTTTCCCCTTGGGCCAAGCGACGGGTGCGTTTTACGGGAAGATTGTCGGTCATAGAAGTCTCAAAAAAGACGAATAAAAATCAGATGTTGGATTGGCAGCCAGAAAAACCGAGGTTCGTTGCCAAGCGCAGGGCAAACTCTTGTTCAATGGATGCAAACTGAAGGCTCGATGGTTCTACCCAATCGGCCAGTTGGGTCATTTGCAAGCCATTATAGCCACAGGGGTTGATGCGCAGGAACGGCGCCAAGTCCATGTGGATGTTCAAACTGACTCCGTGGAAGCTGCAACCGCGTCTTACCCGCAACCCGAGCGAGGCGATTTTGCGCCCATTCACATACACACCTGGCGCATCGGCTTTAGCGACAGCCGTGACGCTTCGGGCTGCAAGAAACTGAATAACCGTGTTCTCTAGCACACTCACCAGATCGCGCACACCCAATCCCAGACGGCGCAAGTCGAGCAAGGGGTAAGCAACGAGCTGTCCGGGACCGTGATAAGTCACCTGCCCTCCCCGATCCGTCTGCACCACTTGAATATCACCGGGATTGAGCAGATGTTCCGCGCGCCCGGCCTGCCCCTGGGTGAACACCGGCGGATGCTGCACCAGCCACAGCTCGTCGGGCGTATCGGCGGTGCGCTGGTCAGTAAAGTCGCGCATCCGCTGCCAAACCTGCGCATATGGCAGCAATCCCAAATGGCGTGTCAAAAGGGATGTTGTGGACGCGGGAATTTTCGCAGTGGACGACAATGTTGATGTCCTCTACAGCACCATCTGCACCGCAGGGTGCTTTTTCAGATCGATAAAAATGGCTTGCAGTTGCTCGACGTCGATCGCGGTGATCACCACGTTAACGGATTCATAGCGACCGCCGCTGCTCGGGCGGATTTTTAGCGAGTCGCGATCAAAATCCGGGGCGTGACGTTCGAACACTTCAATGACGTAGGCACGAAAATGTTCTGAGGCTTCACCCATCACACGGATGGTGTAATCCGGGCAGGGGAATTCGATTTTTGGGGGTGGCAAGTCACTCATCAGCCAAAGATACCTGTGAAAAACAACACCAAACTGTCCCACAAACGGGCAAAAAAGCCGGCTTCTTCCACGGCGGTCAGCGCCACCAGTGGAGATTTGTAGATTTCTTTTTCTTCCAATGTCACACGCAACTCGCCAAGGGATTGGCCCTTCTCGATGGGTGCCACTATACGGCTGTCCACCACAATCTCCGCTTTTAATGCTTCGCTGGCACCGCGGGGAATGGTGATGACCACCTCTTTATCGACGCCAAGCGCGACTTCGCTCGCCTCACCTTTCCACACGCGTGAGCGGCTCAGCTCCTGATTTTCGCTGTAGAGGTTGTGAGTCTGGTAGAAACGAAAACCGTAAGCGAGAAGCTTGGCCGATTCCTCAGCTCTCACAGCTTCAGATCGGGTGCCCATCACCACGGAAATCAATCGCATACCCTGGCGTTTGGCGGAAGCAACCAAACAATAACCGGCTTCGTCGGTATGGCCGGTTTTTAGCCCGTCAACACTGGGGTCGCGATGGAGCAGTAAATTCCGGTTGGGTTGGTTGATGCCGTTGTAGGTGAAATATTTTTCCGCGTAGAGCGAATAATGATCCGGGTGGTCGTTAATGACCGCCCGTGCAAGTGTGGCGAGATCGCGCGCGGTCGTGATATGCCCTTCCGCAGGCCAACCAGTGGCATTCATGAACTGGGACGAGCGCATACCGATAAGCTGCGCGTAATGGTTCATCACTTCTGCGAAGGCCACTTCACTGCCAGCCAGATGCTCCGCCAGCGCGATTGAGGCATCATTGCCCGACTGGATGATGACGCCTTTGAGCAGATCCATCACCGGCACCCGCGTGCCCACTTGCAGAAACATGGTGGAACCGCCGCTGGTGGTGCCACCGCGACGCCAGGCGTCTTCACTGATCAAAACGGTATCGGTTTCCTTGAGCTTGCCGCGTTCAATTTCCTCGGAAACGATATAGGCAGTGAGCATTTTGGTGAGACTCGCCGGCGGCAATGGCTGGTCGGCATTTTCTTCGATCAAAACCTCGCCGGTGGCGGCATCCATCAACAAATAGGCTTTGGCACTGACTTGCGGGGGGGACGGAATAATGAGGGGGGCGGCTTGGGAGACGGAAACAACGAAACTCAAGGACAGCAGCAGAATTCGAAAGGGGAAATTCCAGGTCATGATTAATAAAAGCCCAGGTGTGATGGAATGAATCGCGCAAAGGCGCGCATTGTAGCAGCAATGTTCAGAGGCGAAAAACGCTTAGGTCCCGCGCCCCGACCGGCTGGATCAGGCTGTCTGAGAGCGGCGGGCTGGCGCCAAGTTCACTCGCGCGGCGCAGAATGAGCGAACTCATCTTTCTATTCATCTCTTCGTTCGTCGCCGCGACTCTGTTTCCGCTGGGATCGGAAGTAGCGCTTTTTACACTGCTGCGTCAGGGATTTGATCCCGCAGTGCTTGTGGCTGTGGCGACACTGGGTAATACCGCCGGCTCTCTGATCAATTGGCTGCTGGGGAAATACCTGCAACGTCTGCAACACAAACGCTGGTTTTATTTTTCCGCGTCGCAGGTGCAAAAGGCCCAAGCGCATTATCAGCGCTTTGGCCTCTATTCCCTTCTGTTTGCATGGTTGCCAATAGTGGGCGATCTGCTCACGCTGGCTGCGGGAATTTTCAATGTGCGGCCGGTGCCCTTTCTTATTTTGGTCGGCACCGGCAAGTTGTTGCGGTATCTCGCGGTAGTGTTTCTAGGATCTGCTGTCTGAAACTTCACCCTGAATCACGTCTTCCATGACAGCGATGCAGGGAATTATTTAGCGCAAATTCATGCAGCTCGCGTAATAACTGACGCTCGCCGGCCAATCAGAAAATACGCCGATCACACCGACGTTTTTAGCCAGCACATGCAATACATCCATCATGTCGCCATCATTGTTGAGCACTGAATTAGTGGTTTGGTAGTACCAACCGCCGCCGTTCTTCAACGGGCCGGAACGTTCAAAAGACCAAGCGATAATGTCCAAACCTGCCGCTTTGGCATTGTGCGCATAGTCCGAGGGCACAATTTTGTTTTGCCCATCCAGCGTCACCAATGCCCACATGGGCGGCGCCACGATGTGGAAGCCTTCCGCAGCATATCCGCGTAAGTCTTCAGCCGATGGCAACTCTGCGGGTTCGTTGGCATCATCCAGATAAACTGCCTGGCGGCCGTAGCGCGGCTCGTTGGCGATCCAGTAGCGAATATCGGCAATATCAAACGACTGCGGCCACACGTGCTTGGGATGAACGCCAGCGGCGCGGTATTCGTCGATGAGCTGCTGCGCATAATCCTCTTGCGTATAGATACCTTCGAACGGCATGGGAACGCTCGCAGACTTCAACTCCGGCGTCATTTTTACGCCGAGTTTTTTGAACAGCTGAATGCTCTCCGCATGGGTTACCAAGGTACCTTTGCCCGCGTAAAGATCGGTCCGCCACGCGGCGGTGCCACCCAGATATTCCTCCGGTGT
>DJFQ01000200.1:3591-4715 GCA_002432095.1 Marinagarivorans sp. UBA5868
GTGGCGGGATCGGCGGGTGTAAATGGCTGACTGCATTTTGCCGCTAACTCGGGGATCGCCAGAATATTCGTAGTGGTGTGCAGGTCACACTGGGAATGACGACAGACCAGCTCCTGGTCTTTGGTAAAAGTCACGTCACACTCCACAATCCCCGCGCCCATTTTTGCCGCAGCTTCGTAGGATTCCTTGGTGTGCTCCGGAAATTGTAAGGGCGCTCCGCGGTGGCCAATCGAAAATAACGTTTTACGGAACGGACCATCTGCGCACGCCTGAAGACGCTTTTTCAGCGCACTCGGATCCATGTCCTCCACCAAATAAAATGGGCGCGGCCCCAGTTGGATCGCCGAGCTGCTGTGTCTATGCGAATGTTTATGCTCGCGCTGATCATGGTGAGAATGTCCATAACCGGAGGACGATGTGTTGTCATCCTTCCACGAAGATTTATCGGCAAATGCCAGCGCGGGCAACAACATAACCGCGCAAAGAAAACTGCGGATCTGCAACATCGGACTTCCCCCTATAGATTCATAAAACGGCCGGCGTTTAAACCACACCGGATTGAGGGAATGAAGCTAACGGGTGATTGTGAATTTCATTTGCCAGATTTATGACACTTTTACGCAATGCAGCGACAATGCGATGAAAAATTGATCATTTGCACATGTGCGACAATTTGCCACATTGACCTGACGCACCTAAAACTTAGGATTGTGACTTCAAAATCACAGACCTCTGTCCATGACCTCCTCTGCCCGTCGATCACTGTTCTCGTTTGTTCTCGCTCTTTGCGGATTCATTTTTCCGTTTTCCACCATTGCCAGTCATGGCGATGCAGCAAAAGCGCAAGAAGTGGTGGTATGGGGCGAGCAAAAAGCCAGCGGCCAGGCGGGCTATACCAATCCCACCAGTTTGATCCTGCAGGAAGATTTGGCAAGCATCAATATCGCAACCACGGAAGACGTAGTGAAATACGAACCGAGCCTGGTGATCCGCCGCAGATTTATTGGCGATGCCAACGGCACGCTGGGTATACGCGGCTCCAATATGTTTCAAACATCCCGCAGCATGGTTTTTGCCGATGGTGTGCCGCTGCATTATTTTCTGCAAAGCCGCTGGAATGGCGC
>DJFQ01000200.1:4722-6087 GCA_002432095.1 Marinagarivorans sp. UBA5868
GTGACGATTGAAACCGCGATACCGCAAGAACGCGAAGCGCATGTAGACGCCAGTTATTTTTCCCAGGATTTTTCTGCCTATCAATTTAATGGCACAGTGGATGGCTACAAAACATTCTCATCTTTTGGCGATACCTTTGAGGATCTCAGCGTTTATCTATCGTTTAACCATTTGGAAAACGAGTCGCAACCGCAAACGTTTTATTATGGGACGCCGTCACCGGTGCAAAACCCCGTCCCCGCCAGTGGTGGCATTGACGATTTTAACGAGTTGGGCAAAAGCACCATCGTCTACGGCGATACCGGCATTAGCGATAACACCACCGACAATTTTAAAATCAAACTCGGTTACGACTTTGGCGTTTGGCAATCCCTGCTGAATATTGCCTACGAAGATCGCAGTTCGATTACTGATTCACCCAATTCCTATTTGCGCAACGCTGCCGGCGAAACTCTTTGGCGTGGAGCGGTAACGCAAAATGGTCAGGCTTTCACAATTCCGGAAACCCGTTTTGGTATCAGCGAAATGGATCGCCGCAGCCTGTCCACCGGCCTGCGTTTAAAAGGCAAATTAAATTCCCGTGCGCGGCTGGAAGCCAATATCAACCGCTTCGCCATACTTGAGGACGAAACCCGTACCTCGGCGCGCAATCCGCTTGACCCTGACTACAGCCGCGCCGGCTCCGTCAGCGATTTTGAAAACACCGGCTGGCGCACCGCAGATGTGAAATTGTGCATCGACAGTCTGGCTATCGACGGCCTGAATTTTATCAGCGGTTTGCGTTATGAAGCTTATGAACTGAATATTCGGGGATTCGATTCCGCCGACTATATCAGCGGCAGCAAAAATAAAAAAAACAGTCACAGCGGCGGCCAGACAGAGCTCAGCGCTTTTTTTACTCAATTTAACTGGACAATCACGGAATATTGGGATGCCAGCGTCGGTGGACGGTTTGAATCCTGGAATAGCCGCAATGGTTATTATTGGGAACAACCAAATCCTGAAGCCGATTTGATGCGCTTCGTTGTGCCGAGTCAGACACAAGATAAATTTTCCCCTAAATTTTCCATTGGTTATAAACCGGATGATCGTTGGGTATTCCGTTATTCCCTGGCGAAAGCTTATCGCTTTCCAATCACTGAAGAATTGTTTAACCGTTATCAGGCATTTAATCAGCGCACGGAAGCAGACCCCGGTTTGGAGCCGGAGGGTGGTGTGCATCAGAATCTATTATTTGAGCGCGGCATGGAGAGCGGTTATATCCGCGTGAATATTTTCCAGGAATCCATCAAAAACGTTATCGAAAACCAAAGTGTCACCACCAGCAGCGGCACTTCTATTACGACATTTTTCCCCATCGACGAA
>DJFQ01000255.1:0-4172 GCA_002432095.1 Marinagarivorans sp. UBA5868
GGCGGCCACAAAATTGAAAAGGTAGCGGAGCCAACCTGCCAAGTTTGTCCCTGACCGCATAATTCCGCCCCTCTTTCCGACTTTTCCAGCGTCTCCCCAACTATGAGTCGCCCGACATTAAAAGAAGTGAGAACACCCTCCGCCCCGCCGGCGTGATCGAGATCGGCGTGGCTCACCATCATGTTCAAACTATGGACTCCCAACCGCCTTAAATGCGGAGCGAGAATGCGAGTGCCGGCATCAAAACTGTCTGAGTAGGCGGGGCCAGCGTCGTAAAGCCATGTTTGTGCCGGTGTTTGCAGCACCACTGCCTGCCCCTGGCCGACATCCATCACCGTCACCCGCAACTGGTAATCGGGTTCTCCGGCGGAGGTCAGCGCCACTGTCAGCCACAGTACGCCGAGTCCTCTCACCAGCAGACCCGCAGGGGCCAGCAACAAAACGATCCCCACCGCAGCAAGTATTACATCCAAAGTGGTAAGTGCCTGAGTCGGCCACCAAAGCGCGACCGGCAGCTCTTGCAGCAAACCAAACCAGCGCCACAACCAGGTGAATATGTGGTCCATCCAATGGATAAGCCATATCGCTACGCCCTCGAAAAATGGATGAATGACTGCGACTATCAGCAGAATCGGCACCAGAACAAATGACACCACCGGCACAGCGATCAAATTGGCGAGAGGGCCGGCAAGGCTGGTCCCCTGCCCTATCAGCCAGAGTGGTAACGTCAGACCAATCGCCATCATGGGCTGTGCCGACAAAAATGCCCGTANNAGGAAAGACAACCAGAACCCAGCGTTAAGCCACGCCAGCGGTTCATTGATACCTACCGCAACTACCGCGGCTCCCAGCAAAAGGAACGGCGAGAGATTCACACCAAACGCCCGGCACAACATCAGCGCAAGACACGCTGTCAGTGCGCGAATGGTAGGAATCGAGAATCCCGCCAATGCGGCGTAGAAAGCGGCGCAGATGCAGGCAATCAACGGCGGTATCCACTGCATCGCCAGGGCATTAGAGCCCCGGTGCAGAAAGCTCAATCCACGGCCAATCACAGCCCCGAGCATAAAACCCCAGGTGGCAACCAAGCCGATATGCAGGCCGGAGATCACCAACAGATGCACCGTGCCGGTCGCCTGCAACCTGTGCCAATCTTCTTGGCTGATGTCATTTTTCTCGCCGATCAATAACGCTTGCCAGAAACGCCGGTACGGCGAATCGGAAAGCTGCATCACCGATTCCGCCAACACGGCCCGATAACCGGCCCAAACCCAACGCTCGCCTGCTATCTCCGCCCGGCGCACCGAGCCTGTTGCAGTTACATCCTGCGCCAACAACCACGCGTGGTAGTCAAACCCTTGCGGATTGACGAAGCCGCGCGGGCGGCGCACTTTCACTTCTCCTTGCCATATCTGCCCGGGCTGTAAATCATGCGATGTGCGGTACCACGACAAACGCAATAATCGCCGCTGCATTTCGGTCGCACAGTTATTTTGATTGCATTCGACGGATTCCACTCGCGCAAGAAACGTCTGTGACTCTGCGGTTTTTGCCGGAATAGAAACAATGGTGAAAACGAAGGACTGCACACTCTGATCGTATTGGGGAGACAGCTGCGAGTCGCATAGCCGCTGCAGATTCCAGCTCCCCACCGCCATTCCGAAAAGCCCAAAAGCCAAAACGCCAACCGCGGGTAAACGAAGCCGTGCCAAGCCAGCACTACAAAATGCAGCAAAGAGTAGAAGCGGGACGGACCAGGGAAAAGAGTAAACCGGAATGTGAATTAATCCGGCAGCGAAAGACCAAAGATAAAACACCATCGCCTCCATGCGAGAACTGACTGACACCGGTTGAGCCGGCCTCGGCAATCTAACATGAAGGTACGCGGCAGAGCCACCGCTGGGCTATCCTGGTTTTACGCTCTTCGAGTGGGCATAATGCCGCCCTCGCAAACAAAAAATTGGCGCTCGTATTCATGCCACGCAAGCTTTTAAAACGCTGGTTGCCTGATCCAAAAAAAGTCCGCGAGACGCCGGGTTTGCAATTTCTCGGTAAATTACTGCACGACCCCAATTTATTCCATTTGAACCGGCATTCCGTTTCTCTGGCTTTTATGGTCGGGCTTTTTGTTTGCTTTTTGCCCATTCCCGGGCAAATGCCCGTGGCCGCCGCCGCCGCGCTACTGGTGCGGTGCAATTTGCCGATCGCCGTGAGTCTCGTTTGGTTAACCAACCCTGTCACCATGCCCGTTCTATTCTTCGCCGCTTATAAAACAGGCGCGTGGATGCTTGACAGACCGCCAGTCGGCTTTAGTTTTTCTCTGAGTTGGGACTGGCTATCAACGGGATTTATTGCGATTTGGAAGCCGTTTCTGCTCGGCTGTTTTACGTATGGCGTAGCGTCTGGTCTTGCGGGGTATTTATTAGTTCAGGGGTTTTGGCGCTGGCACGTCGCGGATCGCTGGAAACAGCGCCGCGAACGTCGCCAGAAAAAAAAGTTACGGTAAAGTGAAAACGACTTTCACATTGTCTTTCACCGCTGCTTTATCCACATAAGCAATAGCGCTGGTATCGCCGGCCACTTTTGCGATCGCCTCTGCGGAATTACCCAGCTCCGGCGGCGGTGTTCCTTTACCGGTAAAAACCAACTTCGACCAATAGGCTTTTAACTGCGAGCTGGACTTTCCCAAAATCTTTTCATCGAATTGATGTCGCACCGGGTCATCCGCCGATAAATAATAAGCAGACGCTTTGGCGCCATCGGCGAAGCTCGATTTTTTAACCATGAACAACGCCTCAATTTCATCCTTGGCAAAACTGTTGTTATTTGATGGGTGGACGATCACCACGACCTCAGAGTAGGTCGCGACGCTAAATAGTAAAATCAGCAATGCGCTAAATAATTTCATCACGGTCATCTCCTCAGAACACCAGATCGACGCCGAAGCGCAATAACTGATTTTTATCCCCGCTCATATTTTCCTCTTGCGTCCACGCCAGTTTGAAGGCAGCCGAGTGATGAAAATCGTAACGCAGAGCCACATCCATTAATTTGATTTCTGTTTCGGTAGCCGCCACTGCGCCAGCAATATATTGTCGAAGGATCGAGACGCCCATGGGCTCACCCGGTGCTGCTGCTGGCAGCGTATTGACAACATCTTCTGGCGGGTCTGATTTAGAGCGGGAATACGTCAACAACGGTATCCATTTTCCAAATCGGTACCCTGCAGCCAAATAATAAGCGCTTGTCTCCGCGATGAGGCTATCGTCGAGAGCGTACTCAATATACTCGGCATCAATCAGTATATTGTTGCGATCTATGCCGACCGCTAACCCGAAAAAATCACCTGGGTCACGATCTACCTGCAGAGCACTGGACAACGCAGCAAAGTCGACGTCTGTCCCCGCTGCAATCGGCTCAATCGCGCCGATAAGCTGTTCAATGTTTGGTATGTCAATCGTAGCCTTTGAACTCACGTAACCTGCGCGCAACGTCAACCAGTCACGGGTCAGTGTCCAACTAAAACCTTTCAGATCTTCCATGGTGGCGTCCAGGTCGCCAGTTTGCCCTTCGAACTGGCCGAATATCACCTGAAAACTGGAATCCCAACTACCAAACTGAGAAGAATAAACTCCCGAAAGTCCGTCATAGCCAGGAAAATCAAATCCATAAACCGTCTGCGGTACGCCCAGCCAGTTATAGGCGTAACCAACATCGATAAAATCCGAGTATCGGTAAAATGGAATTCGAATACGGCCAGCGCTCACTTGAAAATTATCGCTAAAGTCGTATGTCATGTAAGCCCATTCCACTACTGGCTCATAACCATCTTCACCGCGACCGATAATCTGCATGGTCGCTTTTAGCTTGGCATCAAGCTTGGCATCCATCTGCAGGGCCATCAATGAATCATTACGGAAATTCAGCGTGTCTTCATACCCATACAAGGTTTCGTCAGAACTCAATGTCGAGCCACCGACAAAAGATCCAAAGCCGCGAAACTGTATGTCCGCTGCATCGGCTGCTTGTGTCAACCCAAGCATGACCACGCAGGCAGAGGTACTCCAAATTTGTTTCTTCATAGATCCCCCTTTTATTTAACTGATTTTCGCGCCGGCTTGGTGCCGGTCGCGTTACACACGGAAACTACCTGTGATTTCGTTCATCTCGCG
>DJFQ01000255.1:4240-20839 GCA_002432095.1 Marinagarivorans sp. UBA5868
GCGATTTTTTCGTTCATTTGATTGATATTGCCGATGGACTGATTAATGGCTTGCAAGCTGTCGCCGGCGTTATTGGCTTTTTCCACGCTGATTTGCGCTTGCGCGGCACTCTCTTCCATCACTTGCACTGCGGATTTCGCAACATGCTGTAATTTGCCAATAGTTTCCTGAATTTCCAATGTGGATTCCTGAGTTCGCGACGCGAGGGTCCTCACTTCATCAGCCACTACGGCAAAACCGCGGCCCTGCTCACCCGCTCTAGCGGCTTCGATTGCCGCATTTAAAGCGAGTAAGTTGGTTTGTTCGGCAATACTTCGAATCACGTCGAGCACGCTGCCAACCTTGCTACTGTCGCGCTCCAACTGGCGAATTACGTCTTGAATATTCAACACATTGTTAGCAAGTTTCTGAATACTGCTAACGGTCTGGGCGACGATTTTATGGCCATTGCTCGCGGTATCGTGCGCCTCGGATGCTGCCTGTGCCGCGAGCGTTGCGCTGTCGGCAATGTCGCTGACATTTTGGTTGATTTCATCAATAGCGGACTTTGCTCGATTAGAAGCACTGCGCTGTAAACCAATCGACTGATTGGCGGTCTCTGCCACCTCGTTTAAATTAGCGGCAAGTTCGTTGAGTGGTTGGGATGTTTCCACTACTCGGCCGATGACGGTTTGCAATTTATCCATAAAAGAATTGAACCAGTAAACCAATTGACCAATTTCATCTTTGCTCGTCGAGCGCAATCGCACCGTTAAATCGCCGTTTTCTTCCGCAATATCACGCAACGATGCAACCACTTCGATGAGACTGCGTTTTATTCCGCGCACCACTGGAACGGTTACCAACACAAGTACGATTAAGGTGATTAAACCCATCAAAACGCCCAGTTCAACCAACCGCTGTGCGGTTTGGTTCGCCGCATCGAACCGGCTTTCAAATTGGCGTAACTGATCCGCCTGGAATGTTTCCAAGGCATTACGCGTCTTTTCATACGCCTGGTTCATGGCCGTCGAGCGACGCCCAAGTTCGTTGTAATCAGCAGTCCCTTCCAGCATTAATTTGGCGAGATCATACGCTTGCTCAAAGTAGCGCCCGAAGTCGCGTTCCATTTTTTCCACATCGGGGCGCAAATTATCGGCGAGGGACGCGAGCTGCTGAAAGTCCTGCCGGAGAGCGTCATACGATTTTTGCGCAATTTGCAGAGATTCATCGTCAGCCGTGGTCGCTGCGGTTTGCAGATCCTCATTGATCCGTTCGAGACCAAACAACACTCGATCCGAAAGGCGGAGCACAGGAAAATCCCGATCACGCGCAGTCTGTAGCATGTCTGCATTTCGCAGGGCCATGCTGGCATTTATCGCCAAGTAAATACCGAAGCTGACCACTGCCAACAGCGGAATAATAGAGATCTTGCGATCGATCGGAAGACTAGCGAGAAAAGCCATAAATCAACCATTTGAACGGACGCATCATTCAGGAACATATTTCCCGAACGGGAGAATAGCGAGTACTTATTACCCTGGAGTATAGACAAGCCTTTAAAGGCCGCTAGTAAGGTCGGAAGAAAATCTGAAAAAGCTTTAAGACGGGAAAACTCATGAAGATTTCTGATAACGCGATAAGCAAATGCAAGTTAAAAGCCGCAATGAAACGGCTTAACATTTATTCGTACCGTAAAACATCGGCTGGTCGTGTGCGGCTTGCACGCCACGCGGGGTAAAGAGTGGCAATAAAACTCATCACTAATGCCGTCAACGCCACCTGGGCTATGTCATCCGGGGCGATTTCGATGGGGAGGTACGTGAGGGGATATACGTCGGATTTGAGAAATTGCACGCCAAATAGAAATTCAAAAAACCGCACCAGCGGCTGCACAATCAACGTCAACAGCAAGCCGCAAACAACACCGAGCACGGTGCCTATCAAACCGATTACCGAACCTTGAACTACAAATATCGCCATGATATCGCTGGTGGACGCGCCAAATGTCCGCAAAATGGCAATGTCGCCCTGCTTTTCCACTACCACCATTACCAGCGTCGACACCACATTAAAGGCCGCGATGGCAACGATGAGTGACATCAACAAGGCAACCAGCTTTTTCGACATGTGAATCGCTTGATAGAGATTGCCGTGAGTGTTCAGCCAACTGGTGCCGTAGTATTCACGCCCGAGGCGGTTCAGCGCATTCCAGACAATATCCCGAGCGGAAAAAAGGTCTTCAACCTTTAACCGCATACCCGAAACTTTATCCGGTTGTGTTGTAAAACGCGCCGCCGTGGTGAGGTGAGTGATGGAAAGCGTATTGTCTAATTCAGTTTGCGTGCGGAGGATTTTCAGCAGGGTGAAGTAACCGATATGGGGCGCTACACCTGGCCGCTCCCCAGGAACAACCAGCATTAACTGTTCGCCTTCCCCAACGCCGAGCCGTGCCGCAATCGCTTCGCCGAGCACCAGTTGGTCCTGCTCTGTTTCCAGGCGGGCCATCACTTCTTCGCTCAGAAACTCCTCCATTCGCGAGACGCGGATTTCCTGTGTGGGCTCGATACCAAATAACACCACAGGCTCGGATTTCCCCTGATATGAAACCAACCCCTCCAACTGTACAAAGGGCGCCGCCGCCTGAATTCTCGGCTGATCCTCCAGCCAGGATTGCAGCTCGCGCCAATCGGTGATGCCNNCCAACGCCCACCACCAGACCAGTGATCGAAACGCCAGAGAAAAACGACACAAACTGATTATTGCGCGGAGCGCCGGTATAACGCAGGCCGATAAAAACCGGTAATTTCATTGCGGCTCAACCCGGTTCAGGCGCCCATCGCTGAGCTCCAGAACTGTGTCCATGGTTTGGGCAAATTGCAGATCGTGAGTGACCACAACGAACGCGGTGTCGATTTGCTCGCTCAACTCCTGCATCAACGTTTGGATCGCGCGGGCGTTTTTGCCGTCGAGATTACCAGTGGGCTCGTCCATCAATACACACGCGGGATTGTTTGCCAGCGCGCGAGCAATCGCTACTCGCTGGCGCTCCCCACCGGATAATTGGGCAGGCTTGTGAGATTCGCGACTCGCCAGCCCAACACGCGCCAACAGTGCCTGGGCACGAGCAAAGGCTTCGCTCCGCGGAATGCGCGCGATGAGCAATGGCATAGCCACATTTTCCAGCGCGCTGAATTCGGCGAGCAGATGGTGAAATTGATAAACAAAGCCGAGATATTGATTGCGCAGCTTGCCGCGCGCATTTTCCGACAGTTGTGAAAAGGGTTGGTCTTTGAGGTAGACAATGCCAGTATCCGGTTTATCGAGGCCACCTAGCACGTTGAGCAATGTTGACTTGCCCGAACCTGATGCACCGACGATGGCGAGGTGCTCTCCCGCGGTAACGCGAAATTCGAGATTGCGCAAAATCTGTAATTGCTGCGGCCCCTGCTGATAACTCTTGTCGATTTTTTCGCAGTACAAAACACCGCTCATGGCAATTCTCTTTATTTTTTAGAAACTGATTTTTTAAACATTAAATTTTTTAAACACAGATTTTTAGACATCTACTTTTTAAACATTGTAACGAAGAGCTTCGGCAGGAGCGATTTGCGAAGCGCGCCAGGCGGGATAGCAAGTCACGAGAAAACTGATCAGCGCCGCGCCGCCGCAAACCCAGATCACATCCGCCAATAATAATTGCGACGGCATGGTGGTAACAAAATACACCGTCGGATCGAAAATCTGCGCGCCCATCATGCGTTCTACTGCGGTAACCATCATCGCCAAATTCTGTGCGACCACAATGCCGAGCGCGGCGCCGATCAAAATTCCCACCATGCCAATAACCGTGCCCTGGACCATAAATATGCCCACCACCCCGCCGGCGGACATGCCCATGGTACGCAATACCGCTATGTCGGCACGCTTTTCCGTAATCATCATGATCAGGCTGGTGACAATATTAAAAGCCGCAACGGCGATGATGATGCCAAGCATAATGCCGACCACGGTCTTTTCCATTTTGATCGCCTGAAACAGGCTACCCTGGGTTTCGCTCCAGTCCCTTGTTGAATATTCCTTACCCAAGTCCCGTTGCAGAGCTTTAAGCAGCGCGGGCGCTTTATAAATATCATTGAAGCGCAAACGCAGGCCATCAACTCCGCCCTGCCGCCGCAGCAGTTTTTGCGCGTCCGCCACGTGCATTAATGCGAGAGATTGGTCCAGCTGCGCGCCGACCTCGAATACACCGACAACTGTAAAACGTTTGGTGCGGGGAAAAATACCAGCGGGAGTCACCGACACGTCCGGCAGGGTGACCTGAACCTTATCGCCGATAGTCACACCGAGATAGCGGGCAAGTAGACTGCCCAACGCAATCTGATACTCCCCCGGACGCAGTTCGGCGAGATCGCCCACCAGCATGTGTTCATGCACCACGGATACATCTTGCTCCGCAGCGGGGTCAATGCCCTGAATCTCCATACCGTGAATGCTGCCATCGTAGGTAACCAACCCGTGGCCCGCGATGTAGGGGGCTGCACCCACCACGCCGTGCCGATCCACCACTTGACCGGCAAGACTCTGCCAATCCGCTAAGGGCGCGTTGGTTTCGACAAATCCGTGGGGGACGACCCGCAGAATCCGGTCCTTCAATTCGCGATCAAAACCATTCATCACCGACAATACGACGATCAGCGCAAAAACCCCCAGCGCCATGCCGATAAACGCAAACAGGCTGACAAACGAAATAAACGTATTTCGCCGCTTTGCCCAGGTGTACCGCAGGCCTATGTAACATGGTAAGAGTGAATTCATGGCGCGCATTAGAGCGGAATTTAGGGGGGAGGACAAGGTGGCTTACCTGGCTGCACGGGGCCAGTCGCGCACGACTTCGGTATCGCGTCGTTTAGAGGAGAGGCGCAGAAATTCTCCTGCAAAGCGTCAGACGGCACTACAATACGCGGCTAATTGTCAGCAACCCAAGAGGCCCATGAAGACTCCTCCACGCCTACAACCTTTACTGGACGATGGTCTTATTGACGAAGTCATCCACCCTCTAATGAGCGGCAAAGAAGCCTCCGTTTACGTCGTACGCTGCGGTCGCGAGATCCGCTGCGCTAAGGTCTACAAAGAGGTGCACAAACGCAGCTTCAAAAAAGCAGCGCAATATCAAGAGGGCCGCAAAGTCCGCAACAGCCGCCGCGCTCGCGCCATGGAAAAAGGCTCAAAGTTCGGTCGTCAGCAACAAGAAGACACTTGGCAGAATGCCGAGGTGGACGCACTGTTCAAGCTCGCCAAAGCTGGTGTACGAGTACCGGAACCCTACGGTTGTTTTGACGGCGTACTGCTTATGGAACTGGTCACCACTGAAGACGGTGACGTAGCGCCCCGCTTGAACGACGTAATCCTTACGGAAGAACAAGCGCTTGAAGACCACGCGGTGGTGATGCAATACATCGTGCGCATGCTCTGCGCCGGCCTGATCCACGGCGACCTCTCAGAATTCAACATCCTCGTCGACGATTACGGTCCCGTGATCATAGACCTTCCCCAAGCCGTCGACGCCGCCGCCAATAACAACGCCCGCCGCATGCTCGAACGCGACGTCAATAAAATGCGCGACTACTACAGCCAATTCGCTCCGCAATTACTGCAGACTCAATACGCCAAGGAAATTTGGGCACTGTATGAAGATGGGGAGTTGCATCCGGATACGGAATTGACCGGTAATTTTGTCGAATCGGACGAAGCTGCCGATGTAGATACTGTGATGGATGAGATCCGCGCTGTGCTGGAGGAGCAGCGAGCGCGGGAGGAACGCAGAAAGGAAGAATGATTTTACCGCTGACAATAGCTTGAAATTAAAACGGCCCTTCGAGGGCCGTTTCAATATTTGCTGGATGTAAAAATCACCAACCGGTAATTTCCTTCAAACCCATTACCAACAACTGCGAATTTATCGTCAGCGGCACCTTTATAACATGAAGATAAATACGTCCCTTTTATTTACCGAGCGGTGTTGGAGGAACAGCGCGCCAAGCAGGAAAGGAGCTGGAAGATTGACGGCGCACATAATAATTAACTGCAGATGCCTCTAGGACCCGAGCGGTTATTTCAGTTGGTGTGAATCTCATTCATTTCTTGTTTGGCTTCGATATATCCAGCCTCTAATTATAGGTCGGATGCACTAGCTTCTTCGAACCTCTCTATTTCATCTTCCAAACGGAGCAATTCCGCCATCACACATTCGTCAAGAACTGACGTAGTCACGCACGCACTCAACGAACTATATTGGCGAATCAGGAACTGCCGCCTAGAGGACTCCATTTGTGAATAGATAAGATCGATTTGTCTCTCCTGAATGAAATGAAGCCCAGCCAGAGAAATAGCAGAACAAAGGACCGCCACTACGAGTGATCGATGGTAAGAATTTCTTGTCAAGCACTAGCCTCCAAAACCTCAAAGAATACACTTAATTACAATAAATACTTTTCACTCGCCGAGAAATAACACCTTCACCATTCTCTCGATTCACTAGATATTCTACATTTGTTACGTGGGATCCATGAGTGAACTTGACCGTATAACTTACGTCACCAGTTTGGGCCAAACGAGAAGACGCCATTGCACTACCGTATAACCAACCAGCCGCAACAAACCCCGATGATATTGCGGCACCTCCTGCCGGCGACACAAATGGAGAGGTGATAAATCCTACACCGACTCCCAGCCCACCGATAAATAGCTGATTATTGTTAGCTTGTTCTGCAGCTTTACGGTTGATATCTTCCGCCTGCTCTACAGAAAGCGGACCATAATGGACATCAGCACTATCAGCAACGGCATGACCGCTCTCCGGGGTGTAAGGCATTTCACAACCACACGGTGCTAATCCACTTGGATCTATGAGAGCAGCAGGATTATTTAGGGCATAGTTATAGGTATTAAGCCCACCTTCCATTCCAACAGGGTCGCTCTGAATATATCGCCCAACGCTCGCATCGTAATACCGGTGCCAGTTGTACCACAGGCCCGTCTCACTGTCGTAATACTGCCCCGGAAACCCCAAATTCAAACCGCCAATGGTATTGGTCGTCACCTGTCGGTCGAAGGCGGTGTTGTTGGCTTTCCACACCACGGTTTTGCTGGCATTGGTGGCCACTTCTGGCCGGCCGAGGTGGTCGGTTTGGATGTAATAGATGGTGTTGTTGCGGATTAAGGCCACCGGGCGGTTTTGCCAGTAGACGTAGATGCTGGCAATGCTGTTGCTGTTTTTGCCTGTCTCCGCTTCCACTCGACCGGCGCCGTCGTAAAGATAGCGATAGGTGCCGCCAGGGCCGGTTTTGTAGGCGCGTTGATTTTCTGCATTGTTTTTATAGCTGGTGGTATTCGCCTGCTTCAGACGATTAAAGCCGTCGTATTGATAAGTGTAGGTGCCGCCGTGGCCAATCTTTTTGGTGAGGTTGCCGTTGTCGTCGTAGGTAAAGCTTTTGGCTCGGCTGCCGGTGATGGCACTTAGACGGTTGCTGCCGGAGGAATAGGTGTAAGTGTCTGTCGCACCGCCCCAGACGTGGGTTTTGCGGTTGCCGCTGGCGTCATAGGTAAAGCTTTGATTGCCCAAGCCGGAGGTGACCGTTTGCAGGCGACCGGCCAGGTCGTAGGCGTAGCTCTGGTTGGCAGTGGTGTTGCCGCTGTGGGTGATGGCGTTGAGTTCACTCGCGGCGGTGTAGCCGTAGGTTTTGGTGCCCTGGCTTTTCAGACGGCCATCCAGGTCTTTTTCGATGATTTCTTCTATGCCATTGCCGTAGGTGAGTTTACTTTCCGCCACCCGCACATCGGCGCTAAAAATGGTCGTCCAGGCACTCCCAACGTAAGCTTCAATTTTATTGACGTTGTTCAACGGATCATAGCCGTAGCGCAGTTTTACGCCATTTGGGAATTGTTTCGTTTCCAAGCGGCCCAGGCTGTCATATGCGTAAGTACGAGTGTAGGTTTGCCCTTGAATTGTGGTGGTGATGCGTTCCAACTGACCTCCGGTTTTGTACGCAAAACTGGTGCTGCCGGAGAGATCTTCATAACCGCATAGACGACCCACGCCTTTGCCGCAATCGGCACCGGTCACCGGGTCGCGGTAGCTGTCGTAGAATAAGCTTTGCACTTCCCCAGTGCTGGCGGCGAGCTGGGTCAGTCGATTCAGTTCATCGTAGACATAATCCACCATGGGTCCACTGCCGGCCATAGGCGCACGCTGGACCACGTTGCCCGCATCGTCCGTCTGCCGCGACAGCCCCACCACATCCGGAGAGAACGCCTGCACTTCGTCCCCTAAGCGCTCATAGCGGAAGCTCTTGCCCATGCCATCGGAGGCACTAGTCAGACGCTGTAGAGGGTCGTAGTCGTAGATGACAGTTTCGTTTTTGGGATTGGTGAGCGTTTCCAACGCACCATCCGGTGTGTAGGTCATGCGGGTGACGCGGTTGAGCGTATCGGTAATGGTATCGACTCGGGCGTTTTTATCGTAGTGATAAGTTAGCTGTGGCTGACCTTCGTGATTGTCCACTGATTGCAGCAAACCGGCTTCATCGAAGGTGGCACGAGCGTAGTGGTAACTATAGTCTGGGAAGCTAGCCCAACCCCACGAATGTTGCCCTGTCTGCACCCTTTGCTTGATTACCCGAGTATCTCTGGTGGTCACTTTCGTAACATTACCTAACAAATCGTATTCATATTCGATTCTGGCGAGAGAATCCGTTCCCAGATATCGCGTGGTTAAGAACCCAGCGCCGTTATATTCATTCACAATCCTGCCGTTAGGCCCATTGAGCAGAGTAATTTGACTAAGGCCATTGTATTCGATACGCGTAACCTGAGCTGGCTCATCGTTGGTGGTAATGCCGGTGACGCGATTGCGAGCGTCATAGGTGATGGTTTGGCTGTGGCCATTGGCGTCGGTGACACGCCAGGGACGATCATCTGTGCCTTGGTATTCGTAGGTGGTGAAGTCGCCATTGGGCAAGTCGATACGGGTCAGATCGCCGCGAGTGTTATAGGTATACACAGTGGTGTCCGCAACATCGGAACGCGGCCCATCTATAGTTTTTTTCCGCACCAGTTTATTGCTGCCAATGACATAGGTGATTTGAGTGGTACTGGCGTTGCCCTGGTTGTCATATTCCGTGACGCTCTTGACCCTATAACGCGCAGCATGGCTGGCGGGGTAATACTCGTAAACGATCTTGCTTTCTGGCGTGCTCGGCGCGGGTAAACAGGGGTCACCGGATTTGCAGACGACACCGGCAATGGTGCCGTGCCAAATGCGAATTTCTTTAATCAGTCCGTAATCACTCCACACATATTCTTTGGTTACGCCGTTTTGATAATAGGTAGCAATTTGTTTTTGGGGTGTGTAGGTATAACTGGTGCGGCTGCCTTGCCAATCTTCCTTCCACTTCAAAGTGTTGTTGCTGAAATAATCCTGTTGCGCCGCGGCTGAGGGACAGGCCCCACTATCACCTCGATCCAATTGCATTAAACTTTTACGATCTTCTTCTGCATAGGTATAGGTAGTTACCGCGCCTTTTGCATTGGTGACTATGGTTTGGTTGCCGATGTAGTTAAACGTAGACTTTTTGTAGCCTCCTGCAAGACCGCTGGATTTGACACGCCTAACTCTGTCGTAATTAGCATAATTATGCTCCTTATGGAGAGTGCCATCTACATACTCGTTGTACCAATAGCCATAACCGCCCTCTAATTTATAGGTGCCCGTGCCATTGGGATATGTCAACGTTTGCACACCATTCTGTTGATAATGATCCAAACCATTGTCAATGTCGAATGTGTAGACGAAACCATTGGGATCAGTAATGACGGTTTGCGTGACTTCACCAATGTGGGACATTGCTGTGTTAAAGGACAGTTTGCGACCCGAGGAATGTGTAACAGATTGCAAGCCGCTCGCAGTAGCCGTGTCGGAAGCGTACTGATAAGTCCAACTCACACCATGGACATTTTCTCTTTTATTTATGCGGCCATTAAAATGATATCGCTCGATATCGCCAGTGAGTTCATCCACGACCTTCCAAGCACCATCGGCTAAAGGTGTGGGAATAAAAGACGTGTAATTCCCGGAAGTAGATAACCATTTCTGTTGGGTGCCATTCCATTTAAACGTTTCGGCTCCACCAATACGATAAAGGCTTAGAACATCTATATCTTCTAACTTGACGGACTTTGAGCACGCCTGATTATATGAATTAAAACCGCGGCCGCAGCCCTTGAGTTGTCCTTTTAATGAGTAGCCTATGGACAAATCCAGCTCAGAAAACCAGTTATGGCCAAATAAACCGTACGGACCTAAATTCCCAAGCACCTTCTGCCGGTTGATCGACAGAGGGAATTCGCCGCTTCCCATATACTCTGATCTGGATAAAATTTTATGTCCTGTCGCGATATTGACCGGACAATCTGTCGTTTCAGTAGGAGTAGTCGTTATCTGTTTTTGTCCCTCAGTGGCGGCAGTCGGAGAAAAATGAGGGTAATTGTTTTGAGTCGAGATAACATCAATTTCGAAGCAAACAACCTGTCTGCTCCCCGGAGTCTTCTGATAGTACCCAGTCGACTCGTAACGAGGGGTACCATCCTCATTTTTACCTGTCTCCAAGACGCCCGAATTTACCCACTCCCAGTTGGGAGCATCACTGTTCATATGACAGTAGACGGTCGCATAGCTCTCAGAGGCAAAAATAAAGAGAACGATGAAGAACAAGTTGGATATGAGACGATGGGCCATAACTAATCCTTGAAGAAGAAATCCGATAAAGCAGAGATAACTTTGATGGTGAAATGTAGGTGGAAGCCGGCAGAGTTTAGCACCTTGCCCAGCCGAAGCAACACTGAAGCAAATATGAACGCCAGAGATTTGAACATATTCCATAAGAAAAACGGCCCGAAGGCCGTTTTTTGTTTTCAACAAAAGCTCCGATAATCACCAACCAGTAATTTCCTTCAGCCCATTACCAATATCCGCCAAGCTGCGAACCGTTTTCACACCCGCGTCCTGCAGCGCTGCAAATTTTTCGTCCGCAGTGCCTTTACCACCGGAAATAATTGCACCGGCATGACCCATGCGTTTTCCGGGAGGAGCGGTTACGCCGGCAATATAAGAAACAACCGGCTTTTTGACGTTGGCCTTAATAAATGCCGCCGCTTCTTCCTCCGCAGTACCGCCGATTTCGCCGATCATCACAATCGCTTCGGTCTGTGGATCATTCTGGAACATTGTCAGAATGTCGATGAAGTTGGAGCCGGGAATCGGGTCACCGCCAATGCCGACACAACTGGATTGACCGAAGCCGAAATCGGTGGTTTGTTTGACTGCTTCGTAAGTCAAAGTGCCGGAACGGGAAACGATACCGACGCGACCGGGTTTGTGAATGTGGCCGGGCATAATGCCGATTTTACATTCGCCAGGAGTGATCACGCCCGGGCAGTTGGGGCCGATTAAACGTACGCCAAGCTCGTCGCATTTCACTTTGCACTGGAGCATATCCAAAGTAGGAATGCCTTCCGTAATGCACACGATTAATTTAACGCCGCTGTGCGCCGCTTCCAGAATGGAATCTTTACAGAAAGGTGCGGGTACATAGATCACAGACGCTTCAGCACCAGTTTGTTCTACCGCTTCCAACATGGTGTTAAAAACTGGCAGACCCAGATGCTTTTGGCCACCTTTACCAGGTGTGACACCGCCGACCATTTTTGTACCGTAGGCAATGGCTTGCTCGGAATGGAAGGTACCTTGAGCACCGGTAAAACCCTGACACAGAACTTTGGTGTCTTTGTTGATTAAGATACTCATTATTTACCCTCCGCCGCTTTAACAACCAATTGCGCCGCTTCTGTGAGCGTCTTGGCAGGAATAATATTCAGGCCGCTATCCGCCAGAACTTTTCCTCCCAATTCTGCATTGTTGCCTTCCAGACGCACCACTACCGGAATCTGTACGCCCACTTCGTTCACCGCACCAATCACACCATCGGCGATTAAATCGCAACGCACAATNNCCGCCGCCCACGTCAAGGAAGTTGGCAGGACGGCCACCGTGCAATTTAACGATGTCCATGGTTCCCATGGCCAGACCGGCGCCGTTCACCATGCAACCGATATTGCCGTCGAGGGCGACGTAGTTGATTTCCCATTTGGCCGCGTGCGCTTCGCGCTCATCTTCCTGGGAAGGATCATGCATTTCTTTGATTTTGTGCTGACGGTACATGGCATTGCTGTCGATGTTAATTTTGCCATCAAGGCAATGCAGATTGCCTTCCGCAGTAATCACCAGCGGATTGATTTCCAGTAGAGAAAAATCGCAATCATGAAACATTTTGGACAAGCCGATGAAAATATCGACAAACTGTTTGACTTGCTTGCCTTCCAGACCCAGTTTGAATGCCAGTTCACGACCTTGATAAGGCTGGGCACCGGTGAGTGGATCGATAACGGCTTTAAGAATTTTTTCTGGCGTTTCGTGGGCTACTTTTTCAATTTCCACGCCACCTTCAGTGGAAGCCATAAAAACAACGCGGCGCGTAGAACGGTCAACCACTGCGCCCAAATACAATTCTTTCGCGATGTCAGTGCAGGACTCAACCAGAATTCGGCTGACCGGTTGACCACGCTCATCAGTTTGGTANNTTTACCCCGCCAGCTTTGCCGCGGCCGCCTGCGTGAACCTGGGCTTTCACTACCCATTTATCGCCACCGATAATACTCGCGGCGTTAGCAGCTTCTGAAGGTGTTTCTGCCGCGATTCCTTTGGAAACGGGCAGGCCGTAATCAGCGAAGAGCTGTTTTGCCTGATATTCATGCAAATTCATGATGTTTTTCCGTTGGTTGACGTGTTACCAAGCTGGTGTTTAACAACACACAGTTAACGACACATGATTGAACAACTGGAACGTCAGCGGGTAATGCTTGGTTCCTCACGATTTATTGCAAGTAAGGCTGGAAATTACCCGCGTTGACCAGCCCCCATTTGCAAAAGGCGCAAGACGATTTTTGATCATCATTGCGCCTGAAGAAAGTGCGACTTTACGTCGTCTAGGGATTATTTCTTTTTTCGATTCGCCATGTGAATGGCGTGACCATGTACGGCAAGAGCTGCTTCCTTCACCGCTTCAGACATGGTGGGATGACCAAAAACCATCATGCCGATATCTTCTGCGCTTGAACCGAATTCCATGGCAATAGCGACCTGCTGCACCAAATCCGCCGCACTGGGGCCGACGATATGGCAACCAAGGATTCGATCTGTTTGTGCATGCGCTATTATTTTCACAAATCCGTCTTTTTCGTTAGCGGCCAACGCGCGACCGATTGCTGCGAAGGGAAAAACACCAACGTTGTACTCTTCACCATCCGCTTTTAATTTCTCTTCCGTTTTACCGACAGAGGCAACTTCTGGATGCGTGTAAATTACGTTTGGAATTGTGTCGTAGTTGATTACCGTTTTTTGGCCCGCAATGCGCTCGGCGACCATCACGCCTTCTTCGGAGCCTTTGTGCGCCAGCATCGGACCACGCACCACATCACCTACGGCGAAAACGCCGGGGGCGCTGGTAGAGCACAAATCGTTGACGTAAATAAATCCGCGTTCGTCCAGCTTAACTCCGCTATCTTCCGCCAGGAGTCCCTGGGTGAATGGGCGGCGGCCGACACACACAATCAATTTGTCGAAGATTTCTTTTTTCTCGTTACCTTCTTTATCGCTATAGGTAACTTCGACTTCTTTTTTGTCGCCTTTGGTCAGGACTTGTGAACCCGTAACTCGGCAGCCAAGACGTATATCCAAACCTTGTTTGGTCAGGATTTTCTGTGTTTCTTTGGCAACTTGCTGGTCCATGATTGCGAGGAAATTATCCATTGCTTCCAGGCAAACGACTTTGGCGCCCAGGCGATTCCACACAGAGCCTAGCTCAAGTCCGATTACACCGGCACCAATCACACCTAAACGCTGCGGTACTTCACCGAATTCCAGCGCTCCCGTTGAATCGACGATCACATCACCATCGATTGGTGCAACGGGAATATTCACCGGAATGGAGCCGGAAGCGAGAATAACGTTTTCAGCTTCGAGGATTTCTTCTTTGCCCTCAAAGTTGACGAACTGCACTTTTTTGCCCGCCAGCAATTTGCCAGTTCCGTAAAGAGAGGTCACCTTGTTGCCCATAAACAGGCCAGCAATGCCGCCGGTCAATTGTTTGACAATGGCGTCTTTGCGAGCCAGCATTGAGGAAATATCGATTTTCACCCCCTCGGTGCTGATGCCGTGAATGCCGAGGTCGGCCTTGGCTTCGTGGTATTTGTAAGAGCTGTCGAGAAGAGCTTTGGAAGGAATACAGCCGACATTTAAACAAGTGCCGCCGTTAACGCCCTTCCCTTCTTTATTTTTCCATTTTTCGATACAAGCGGTTTTCAAGCCCAGCTGCGCAGCCCGAATCGCCGCGACATAACCTGCCGGTCCAGAACCAATCACAATTACATCGTATTTCGTTGACATAAGATCTCGTCCCCAAGTGTTTTGTTGTCTGTCCGGGTTGTCCGCCAACGCCGCGACTGTGGTTGAGCAATTAAACTTCCAACAAAATGCGCGCTGGATCTTCGATCATATCCTTGATAGCCACCAGGAATTGCACGGCCTCTTTGCCGTCGATCAAACGGTGGTCATAGGAAAGCGCCAAATACATCATCGGTAGGATTTCTACTTTGCCATTGACGGCCATAGGACGTTCTTGAATTTTGTGCATACCGAGGATGGCGGCTTGCGGGGGGTTGAGAATTGGTGTCGACATTAGCGAACCAAAAACACCACCGTTGGTGATGGTGAAGGTGCCACCGGTCATTTCTTCGATACCCAACTTGCCATCGCGAGCGCGGGTACCGAAGTCGCGGATACCGTTTTCAATTTCCGCAAGACTCATATTTTCCGCATTCCGTAGAACGGGAACCACCAACCCTTTTTCGGTGGAAACTGCAACGCCAATATCCTGGTAGCCGTGGTAAACAATGTCGTTGCCATCAATAGAGGCATTCACCGCCGGGATACGACGCAAAGCCTCGACCGCAGCTTTGACGAAAAAGCCCATAAAACCGAGCTTGGTGCCTTTATGGGTTTTCTCAAATTGGTCTTTGTAGCGGTTGCGCAGCCCCATCACCGGTCCCATGTTCACCTCGTTAAAGGTGGTCAGCATGGCGGTGCTTTGTTTGGCGTCGAGCAGACGCTCGGCTATGCGCGCGCGCAGACGCGTCATAGGAACACGTTTTTCGATCCGCTGCCCCTGCTCAACGGGAGGAGCCTGCACACTTTTGGGTGCGTCTGCCTTTGCAGATGTTTTGACGGCGGACTTTTCAAAGTTCACCACGTCTTCTTTGGTGATTCGGCCATCGCGGCCGGTACCGGCCACTTTATTTAAGTCGATGCCCTTTTCGCTGGCGATTTTTTGTGCCGCGGGGTTGACCAGACCGGAAGAGCTGCTGGAACTTGCTGATGAAGACCCACCGCTGGCCGAAGAGGAAGCGGATGCAGAGCCTGAGGAACTGCTAGATGAGGTAGACGCAGAAGCGCCCTCTTGCAACTGCGCGATCACTTCGTTGCTTAATACAGTCGCGCCTTCTTCTTTCAGAATTTTGGATAACACCCCGTCTGCTGGTGCGACGACTTCCAACACAACCTTGTCGGTTTCGATATCAACAATGAGTTCATCACGAGAGACGGAATCACCCGCCTTTTTGTGCCAAGTGGCAATCGTGCCATCTTGTACGGATTCGGGAAATGTGGGGGCTTTAATTTCTATGGTCATTCCGATTTCGTCCTTCTGTTAAGGCTCATGTTGTTCGGGCTTGTTTTGGGGCTTAGGTGAGCCCGCTGCAAATCGATCTATTTCAATGTTCGACACGTAACTGTGCGCAGGTAACAACACTGCGCAAACACAGACCTCACACAGTGACGTCCAAAGCGGCGTTAATGAATTTGTTCTGCTCCTCCACATGTGTGGAATGGTAGCCCGCAGCTGGGGCCGAGGAAGCCGCACGACCGGCGTACCGCAAAAAGGCGTCAGAGTTTACCCTATCCAATACTCGCTTCATACGGTGCTGGCTCGAATACCACGCCCCTTGGTTCATCGGCTCTTCCTGGCACCAGATGACATCTGTCACATGTTCAAATGGCTTGAGCGCCAAACGCAGATCTTCTTCCGGGAATGGGTAAAGCTGCTCGATACGCACCAAGGCAACATTTGTCTGCTGGCGCTCTTCGCGCGCTTCGAACAAGTGGTAATACACCTTACCGCTGCACAAAATAACGCGACGCACTTGGGATGGATCAACCGCATCATCGCCCAACACAGTTTTAAAGCCGCCATGGGCCAACTCTTCCAGGGAAGATGTGGCCAATTTATGACGCAAAATCCATTTTGGACTCATTACCACAAGTGGGCGGCGCATCGGTCGTATCGCCTGGCGACGCAGCATATGGAATACCTGTGCCGGCGTGGTGGGAATACAAACCTGAATATTGTGCTCCGCACACAACTGGAGGAAGCGTTCAAGGCGGGCGGAGGA
>DJFQ01000255.1:20965-27946 GCA_002432095.1 Marinagarivorans sp. UBA5868
TGCACTACCGCATGGCGGTGAGAGAAGGTGCCGCGGCCCACATCCTGACCCGTAAGGCGGATGCGATGGCCTTGCTCCAGTAAGGTCGCGTAGGCCATGGTTTCCGCCATACCCCAATTGATGGGCAAGGCACCGCCGGCCATTTTTAAGCGATCTTCATAGATTTTACTTACCTGCTTCTGCACCACCACGCCGTCGGGTATATGGCAGGCTTTTTCCGCTACCTGCTGTAGGGATTTCAAATCGTAGCCGGTGTCCGACGGCGTCTGCCAATCATGGCCCAGATACGGTGTCCAGTCGACAAACAAGGTGCGGTCAGGCTCGCTAACTAGGCCGCGGGCGACGTGCTCGCCGCGGTCGAGCGCGGCGCGATATTCCGTCGCCATTTCTTCCACCTGTTGAGCGGACAAAAGTTCTTGACTCACCAGACGCTCAGCGTAGAGGGTGCGCGTGGTTTTGTGTTTACGAATGGCGTTGTACATCAGCGGTTGCGTAGTGGACGGCTCGTCTGTCTCGTTGTGGCCGCGACGGCGATAACACACGAGGTCGATCACCACATCCTTTTTGAATTCGTTGCGATAATCCATCGCCAAGCGGGTCACGAACACTACCGCCTCTGGGTCGTCTCCGTTGACGTGAAGAATCGGTATCTCGATCATTTTCGCCACGTCGGTACAGTAATCCGTTGAACGGGCGTCTTCTTTTCGACTGGTGGTGAAGCCAACCTGGTTGTTGATCACAATGTGAATCGTGCCACCAGTTTTGTAGGCGCGAGTCTGGGACATCTGGAATGTCTCCAAGACAACGCCCTGTCCGGCAAAGGCCGCATCCCCATGGAGGACCACCGGAACCACTCGAGTGCCGACCACGTCCTGACGGCGGTCCTGGCGGGCGCGCACCGAGCCTTCCACCACCGGCGACACAATTTCCAGATGCGAAGGGTTGAATGCCATCGCCAAGTGCATTTCGCCACCGGGAGTCATGACGTTTGACGAAAATCCCTGGTGATATTTCACATCACCAGAAGTATCAACCAGTTTTTTTCCCTCGAACTCGTTAAATAATTCAGAGGGATTTTTACCCAGAATATTGACCAGGGTATTCAGACGACCGCGGTGCGCCATGCCAATAACCATCTCTTTGGCACCGTAGGTTCCGGCGCGTTTGATGGTTTCATCCAGCATCGGGATCAGGCTTTCTCCGCCCTCCAAACCGAATCGCTTGGTACCTGGGTATTTGCTGTCGAGATGGCGCTCCAGACCTTCCGCAGCGGTCAGACTCTGCAACAGGGATACCTTTTCCGCCGGATCAAGCACCGCAGTGGAACGCTGACTTTCGAGTCGGTTCAGCAGCCACTTGCGCTCGGCAAAATTGGTGATATGCATGACTTCGGCGCCTACGGTGCCGCAGTAGGTTTTTTCCAAATCGGAAATAATATCGCGTAGCGGTGCTTCCGCTTTGCCAAAGGAAAGATCGCCAGTTTGAAATACCACATCCAGATCGGCACCAGTCAAACCGTGGAATTGCAGATCGAGCTCGGCAAGATCCTGAGTTCCTTTCGCAAGACCCAGCGGGTCCAGACTGGCCTTTTTGTGTCCGCTGAGACGATAAGCGTTAACCAGCTGAACCACTTCAACTTGCTTGCGCTCGTATTTTACGTCGGTCGAACCTGAACCCGGTGCCAGCATCGGCCGGGAGCGGCTTTTGCCGAGTTCTTCAAAATATTCGACGATTTCCGAATGCGGCACATCATTGGCAATGACGCCATTGACGCGGGGTAACTGCTCGAAGTAAGCGCGCCATTCACTCGAAATGGAACCTGGATCGCGCAGAAAGGATTCATACAAATCTTCCACATAAGCAGCATTGCCGCCGGAGATGTGGGAAGTGCTCCAAAGAAGCTCCATCAAATTTTGTTGCATGTTAATCCACCATCGTTTTCAGGCTGACCGAGAGTTGAAAGTGCAAATAACCAGCGGCCGGACGGAGCACCGGCCGGGTCTGGTATAAGCCTGGGAACAACTCGGTTCACTTGGCTGTTCAGGCTATTGTCACCGCCGCCCTAAGGGTATCGGTAACACGCTAAAACCCCGCCAGGAGGCGGGGGCAATATTGGATTTTGGGCGGTAGAACCGCCTCTGCTCTCGCGTTAATCGTTACACGCCGCGTTGTAACAACATGTTGCGGATATGACCTATTGCGCGAGTTGGATTCAAGCCCTTTGGGCAGACCGCCACACAATTCTGGATGCCGTGACAGCGAAACACACTGAATGGATCGTCCAGCTTGCTCAAACGTTCTTCCGTCGCAGTATCGCGGCTGTCGGCGAGAAAGCGGTATGCCTGGAGCAATCCAGCGGGGCCGATAAACTTATCGGGATTCCACCAGAATGACGGACAGCTGGTTGAGCAGCAGGCGCACAAAATACATTCGTAAAGCCCATCAAGTTTGGCACGATCTTCTGGAGACTGCAGACGCTCAATTGCCGGCGCAGGTGTCTGGTTTTGCAAATAGGGCTCGATCTTGCGGTACTGCTCATAAAACTGAGACATGTCGATAACCAGATCGCGAATGACGGGTAACCCAGGCAGCGGTCGCAGAATCAAACGATTATTCTTGACGCTTTGTGACAATGGTGTGATACACGCCAAGCCATTTTTGCCTGATATATTCAAACCATCCGAACCACAAACGCCCTCGCGACACGAGCGCCGAAACGTTAGGCTCGGATCCTGCGCTTTGAGAATCTCCAGCACGTCCAGCACCATTAAGTCCTTACCCTGCGTATCCACCTCATAGGTTTTCATATAAGGGGCTTTATCAGTTTCCGGGTTGTATCGGTAGACTTCGACTTTCAACATACAAGGACCCTTTTACCTCGTGCGATTAATAGGTACGGATTTTGGGTTCGAACGCTTTCATGGTCTTGGGCGCAAAATTGACCCCGCGCTTACCAACTCGTTTATCAACGGGGAAATACAATGAGTGGCACAGCCAATTCTCATCGTCGCGCTCTTGGAAATCCTCTCGCGCATGAGCACCTCGCGATTCCTTGCGGGCCTCAGCGGCGATAGCGGTTGCCTCTGCCACTTCAAACAAATTTTGCACTTCCAACGCTTCAATACGGGCAGTATTGAACGCGTTGGTTTTATCTTGCAGCCAGATGTTGTCCATGCGTTCACGCAGAGCGGCAAGCTGTTTGATACCTTCCTGCATGTACTCGCCCTTGCGGAACACGCCGAAATAGTTCTGCATGATGGTTTGTAGCTCTTTGCGCAAAACCGCAGCAGACTCGCCGGACTGCGACTGATTAAGACGATTCAGACGGGCCATAGCCACTTCGATATCGCTTTCGCTTGCGGGGCGGTAATCGATGCCCTCACGCAGGGCTTTTTCAATATACATACCAGACGCACGACCAAAAACCACAAGGTCCAGTAGCGAATTACCACCAAGACGATTGGCGCCGTGGACAGATACGCAGGCCACTTCGCCACAAGCATAGAGGCCAGGAATGATTTTGTCGTTGCCATCAGCGTCCTGGGTTAGCGCTTGGCCGTCGATGTTGGTCACGACGCCACCCATCATGTAGTGACAAGTCGGTACCACAGGAATCGGCTCTTTCACCGGGTCCGCATGGGCGAATGTACGCGACAGCTCCAGAATACCCGGCAGCTTCTCATTCAGGGTCTGCTCGCCCAGGTGATCCAACTTGAGGAATACATGATCGCCTTCGGGACCGCAGCCACGACCTTCAAGAATTTCCATGACCATCGAACGGGCGACCACGTCGCGGCCGGCAAGATCTTTTGCATTCGGCGCGTAGCGTTCCATAAAACGCTCGCCATTCTTGTTGATCAGATAGCCACCTTCACCGCGGCAACCTTCGGTCACCAATACCCCAGCGCCGGCAATGCCAGTCGGATGGAATTGCCACATTTCAATATCCTGCACCGGAAACCCAGCGCGGATCGACATGCCGATACCGTCACCGGTATTGATGTGGGCATTGGTGGTAGACGCATAGATGCGTCCTGCACCACCAGTGGCAAGTACGGTGGCTTTGGAGCGGATATAAACCGTCTCGCCGTCTTCCATATTGATTGCAATGACGCCGACTACCGCCCCATCCTGATTCTTGACGATGTCGACGGCGAACCATTCATTTAAAAAAACGGTATTGCTGCGGACATTTTGTTGATACAGCGTATGCAAAAGCGCGTGGCCCGTACGGTCCGCTGCGGCGCAGGTGCGCGCGGCCTGGCCACCGCGGCCGAAATCCTTAGACTGTCCACCGAAAGGTCGCTGATAGATACGGCCGTTGTCGGTGCGGGAAAATGGCAAGCCCATGTGCTCCAATTCGAACACGGCTTCGGGGCCGACTGAGCACATATACTCAATTGCGTCCTGGTCGCCGATGTAGTCAGAGCCCTTGACCGTGTCGTACATGTGCCAACGCCAATCGTCATTCGGATCGGAACTGGCAATCGCGCAAGTGATACCACCCTGGGCGGAAACGGTATGCGAGCGAGTGGGGAAAACTTTAGTGACCACGGCGGTTTTGAAGCCGGATTGAGCCATTTGTAAAGCGGCGCGCATACCGGCACCACCACCGCCTACCACGATTCCGTCGAAACTGATTGTGCGCATATTAGCCATTTAACTTAAAACCCCCACAGAATTTCAAAACCCCAGACGAGGTATGACAAAGTCACCAATGCATAGGCACCGAGCACCAAAATGCGCAAACCCAGGGCCTTGGAGCCCATCATGCGATCCGTCACGTAGTCAGTAAGCACCGCCCATAGTCCTATCCAACCATGACCAGCAACACTGATTAACGCAATGAAACTGAAAATTCGCATCCACTGTTGATCGAACAGATTTCGCCAAGTGGCAAAGTCGAGTTGCGGGTGGGAGGCGATAAATGCCACTAAAAAAATGGTATAGGCCGCCAGTACAACTGCACTGACACGCTGAAATACCCAATCAAAAAGTCCGCTGCGACCAAGATTTGTTACTGCCGTTACCATACCAGCCACCCCGCTGCTGCCAAAATCAACACGATTGCCACGGTCAGCGCCAACTTGGCGCCAGTTTGCCCGCCCCTCAAAGATTCACCGATACCCAGATCCATAAACATATGGCGAATCCCCATCACCAAGTGGTACGCCAATGCGGCCAGAACAGCCCACAGCACCGCCTTGGCTAAGGGATTGCTCATGATCTCGCGCAGCTGAACAAAACTTTCTTCCGATGTCAGGCTGGCGTCGAGCATCCACATCAACACCAAAATGCCACCCAAAAGAGCGACACCGGAAATACGGTGGGTAATGGAAACAATGGCGGTAATCGGGAACTTGATAGTGGACAGATCTAAATTGACAGGTCGTTTCTTGTTCACAGTGTGTCGATACCTTTTTCTAGGGTTGCAATCAAAACCGTCGGTATTCAGTCAGGTCCATATGACTACGCAAATAAAGGGAGTAGCAGACGACTCAGAATGAGCCGGGTAAATGGAAGGCCGCACGTTTGTGCTTCTTGCGCCCAACGGCCAATTTACGCGCCGGACTTTAAGGGCAAGAGTTGAGAAAACAAGCGCGGTTACGCCTCTCAAAAACGCGCGGAATTATAGAGACGAACCCAGGAAAACACAAACAAATTGACGCACAATTCCCTTGATTTTCCAGAAGTTAACAGGGTGCTCGCACCAAAACAGAGAGCTTGCAAACCGCTTGCACCGCAAAGTAGCAAAATTGCCGATCTTTCGCTATTCAAGCGCCCCTTTCACTCGACAAAGATGGTTTTTTGCAAAATCCTCGGACACGAGACTACCCCTAAGTCAGGGCTTTTATCTATACTACGTCGCGCCGGGAACAATCGTTGCATTGTCGTATACCCAACTTTGTAATGAGCAGATCTTCCAGCACACCCTACCCGGCGATACATCTGGAATTGAGTTTTATGCGACTCACGGCGACTCCACGCTGACTCTTTCTCAACCGTCTTCTGCGCACCAGCCATGGCAATGGTCTGGAGCAATGAATCGGCTTGATAAGAACGATTGCCGGCCACTTGTATGCACTACTAAAGAATGCTTTGATGGCGCACCGCCGCTCTCTGGCAGATCGAGTTTTCAATATCTTGTAACAGGAGTCCGTAATGACTGATAAGAAAGCACAACTTACGGTCGACGGTTTGAACGAAAAAATCGAGTTGCCGGTTTACTCCGGCAGCATTGGCCCGGACGTGATAGACGTTCGTGCATTGACCGGCAAGGGGTTCTTCACCTACGACCCGGGTTTCGTTTCCACCGCGTCATGTGAATCCAAAATCACTTATATCGATGGCGACAAGGGCGTGCTGCTACACCGCGGTTACCCCATCGAAGTTCTTGCAGAGAAATCGGATTACCTGGAAACCTGTTACCTGCTCCTGCACGGAGAAATGCCGAACCAGACTCAATATAAAGAGTTTGTCGATGTCATCACCCACCACACCATGGTGCACGAGTCCATCGCCCGGTTTTTCCAGGGCTTCCATCACAACTCTCACCCCATGGCAATTATGTG
The DNA here is from genome assembly GCA_002432095.1 of Marinagarivorans sp. UBA5868. Taxonomy (GTDB): domain Bacteria; phylum Pseudomonadota; class Gammaproteobacteria; order Pseudomonadales; family Cellvibrionaceae; genus UBA5868. Next base: position 27,538 of record DJFQ01000255.1, read on the forward strand.
CGGCGTCGTCGGCGCACTCTCCGCTTTTTATCACGACTCGCTGGACATCAACGACCCGCAACACAGATTGATCTCTGCCCACCGCCTGATCGCAAAAATGCCCACGCTTGCCGCCATGTGTTACAAGCATCATATCGGTCAGCCATTTATGTATCCCAACAATAATCTGGGTTACGCAGAAAACTTTCTGCATATGATGTTTGGTACACCCTGCGATGATCCGAAAGTGAACCCGGTGCTAGCCAAAGCTATGGATCGCATATTTTTGCTGCATGCGGATCACGAGCAGAACGCTTCCACCTCCACCGTGCGTTTAGCCGGATCTTCTGGTGCCAACCCCTTCGCCTGCATTGCCGCAGGCATTGCAACCCTTTGGGGACCGGCTCACGGCGGTGCCAACGAAGCCGTG
>DJFQ01000175.1:0-847 GCA_002432095.1 Marinagarivorans sp. UBA5868
CCAAGACTTGTTGGTACTACCCAAGGCTTGCCGCTAATAACTCCTGCGTATAGGACTGTTGAGGTTGGTGGAGTATTTTTTCCGCCGCGCCGCTTTCCACAATTTTTCCGTTGCGCATTACCAACACATAATGACTAAGTGCACGGATAACTTTTAAATCGTGGCTAATCAACACATAGGAAAGCTGATAACGCGCCTGCAGATCGCGCAATAAATCAATTACTTGTACTTGCACCGCACGATCCAGCGCGGATGTCGGCTCGTCGAGAAAAATCAATTCCGGGTTGAGCACCAGCGCGCGGGCGATGGCAATGCGCTGACGCTGCCCGCCGGAAAATTCATGAGGGTAGCGGTGGCGCGTAGTTGGATCTATACCTACATCTTCCAACGCTTTTATCACGACTTTTTCCATTTCCTCCGCCGTTTGCTGCGTATGAATTTGCAAGCCTTCGGCAACAATTTGCTGAACGGTCATTCGCGGGCTGAGGCTGGCGAACGGATCTTGAAATACCACCTGCATACGGCTGCGCAACGGTCGCAGCTGAGATTGCGACAAACCTTGAATGGGCTGATCGTTTAACACGATTTCGCCGGTACTGCTCTGCAAGCGCAGCAACGCCATAGCGAGTGTGGATTTGCCGGAACCGCTCTCCCCCACAATCCCCAAAGTGGTGCCTTTGGCTACCTGAATATCGGCGGAATCGACCGCTGCAAGAAATTTGCGCGGCGAGCGGAAAAAAGGTTTTTCCAGGGGGAACTTCACCGTCAATTGCTCTGCGCGCAGCAAAACCGGCGCGCTGGTATCCGCCGGCAGCGGTTCGCCGCGCGGTTCGCTGTTAAGCAAATG
>DJFQ01000175.1:947-8358 GCA_002432095.1 Marinagarivorans sp. UBA5868
CCGGATAGCTGGTGGGGATAAGCTTTTAATTTGCTCGCCGGATCGGGAATTTTCACCCGCTCCAGCTGCTCCAACACCGCCGCACGTAATTGGTCGCCGCGCAAATCCCGGTGCAGCCGCAACACTTCGCCAATCTGTTTTTCCACTGTATGCAGCGGATTTAGCGCGGTCATCGGCTCCTGAAAAATCATGCCGATGCGATTGCCGCGCAGCTTGTTCATTTCCCGCTCGCCAAGCGCCAACAAATTTTGGCCAGCAAACATAATGCGGCTTTCTACCGGGTGCCAAGCATGGGGATACGGCAGCAATTGCATAATGGCGTGAGCGGTAACGGATTTTCCGGACCCGGATTCACCCACCAGCGCCAGGGTTTCACCTTTTTCCAGGGTAAATTCCACATCGCGCACCACAGTTTGTGTCTGCGTGCCACGGCCAAAATTTACCGCCAGGTGTTCGACTTGCAACAGGGGATTTTTCGACAAAGGATGATCGGACATAACATTTATCCTTTGTTGATCAGGCGGGGATCCAGTGCGTCGCGCACACCTTCCCCGATAAAGACTAACAGCGTCAGCATTAGCGATAAAACCCCAAAAGCGCTGAGCGCAAGCCAGGGTGCATGTAAATTATTTTTGCCCTGGGCGACAAGTTCACCCAAAGACGCAGAGCCCGGCGGCAAACCAAAGCCGAGAAAATCCAAGGATGTCAGCGTCGCGATGGCGCCCGTCAACAAAAACGGCATAAACGTCAGGGTTGCTACCATCGCATTGGGCAATATATGCCGGAGCATAATACGACTGTTGCTCACCCCCAAGGCGCGGGCAGCACGCACATATTCCAGATTGCGGCCACGCAAAAATTCCGCGCGCACCACATCCACCAGAGATGTCCAACTGAACAGCAGCATAATTCCTAATAACCACCAAAAGTTTGGCGTGATAATACTGGCGAGAATAATCAACAAAAACAGCACCGGCAGGGAGCTCCAGATCTCCAGAAAACGCTGCCCGAGCAAATCCACCTTACCTCCGTAATAACCTTGCAGCGCACCGACCAACACACCAATAACGGCGCTGCCCAGCGTTAGGCAAAGTGCAAACAAAACGGAAATGCGAAAACCGTAAACCACGCGGGCAAATACGTCGCGCGCCTGATCATCCGTACCTAACCAATGATCGCCGGAGGGTGGCGTCGGCGGCGGTCCCGGCAAACTATTAATATGGGTGTGATAGCTGTAGCGCACTACAGGCCATAAAATCCAGCCGTCACTTTCGATTTGCTCCATCAACCAGGGGTCATGATAATCCGCGCTGGTAGCAAAATCCCCACCGAGATCGGTTTCCATATAGTCGACAAAAACGGGGAAAAACCACTGGTTTTGATGGCGAATTATTAAGGGCCGGTCGTTGGCAATCAGCTCGGCACCGAGGGATAAAACAAAAATTACCGAGAAAATCCAAAGACTCCACCAGGCCCTGCGGTTATTGCGAAAGGTGGTGAGACGCCGTCGATTGATTGCACTGAGTTTCATCGCGGCTCAATGCTCCCGGCTCTGAAAATCGATGCGCGGATCCACCAGCACATACACCACATCGGAAATCAGCTTCATGACTAGACCGATCAAGGTAAAGATAAACAAAGTGCCAAAAAACACCGGGTAATCGCGATTAACCACCGCTTCAAACCCCAGCAGACCAAGACCATCTAACGAGAAAATAACCTCGATCAGCAGCGAGCCGGCAAAAAACAAACTGACAAACGCCGCGGGAAAGCCCGCAATAATGATCAGCATCGCGTTGCGGAATACATGGCCGTAAAGCACACGTCGCTCATCCAGGCCTTTAGCACGCGCAGTCAACACATATTGTTTGTTGATTTCATCGAGAAAGGAATTTTTTGTGAGCATGGTCAGAGTGGCAAAACCGCTGATGGTATAGGCGGTAAGCGGCAGCGCCAAATGCCAGAAATAATCGACAATTTTGCCGAATAAGCTCAGTTCATCAAAGTTAGGAGAGGTAAGGCCGCGCAACGGGAACCAACTGAAGTAAGTGCCACCGGCAAACAACACGATCAACATAATGGCCAACAAAAAGCCCGGTATAGCGTAGAGCATCACGATGATCGAACTACTCGCCACATCAAACCGGCTACCGTGGCGCACGGCCTTGCGAATACCTAATGGAATGGAAATCAAATAAATCAAAAGGGTGCTCCATAACCCGAGAGAAATGGAGACGGGCATTTTTTCCAGGATCAGGTCGAGCACAGTGGCGTTGCGGTAAAAGCTCTCACCAAAATCGAAGCGGACATAGTTGGTGAGCATTTCCCAAAAACGCTCGTGGGCGGGTTTGTCGAAACCGTACATGGCTTCGATCCGTTTCACAATCTCGGGCGGCAAACCGCGTGCACCTTGGCGACTTTCGCCAGTCTCACTGCCGCCGCCGGAAAAACGCGCAGTGGCCGATTCAGCTCCGTGACCCTGCATGCGATAAATCATCTGCTCAACCGGCCCACCGGGGGCCGATTGCACGACAATAAAATTGATCACCAAAATCCCCAGCAGAGTGGGGATCATTAATGCCAGACGGCGGAAAATGTAAGCGCCCATGGAGTAGCGAATTATTCCGCTTTGGCCGCTGCTTGTTTGGGCAAACGGCGCTCTTTTGCGGGGTCGATCCACCAGGTTAGTGGAGCCGTGGAAAAGGCATAGTCGTGTTTGGGCGCAATATCCGGCTGGCCAAATTTATTCCAATAGATAATGCGGTGCTTCAAAATAGCGTATTGCGGTACAACGTAATGGTTATGCAGCAGCACAAGGTCCAACGCGCGAGTGCGTGCCACTAATTCGGCCCTATCGGGTGCGTTGATCACAATTTCTATCAGTTGGTCGATCACCGTATTTTTAATGCCGGAGTAATTTCGCGAGCCTTCTTTATCCGCCGCGTTGGATGACCAGTAGTCGCGCTGTTCGTTGCCGGGCGATTGCGACTGCGACAGCACCAGCGTCGTGACATCAAAGTCGAAGCTCTGCAGGCGGTTGATGTATTGAGACGAGTCCACCATGCGCAGAGTACCGTCGATACCGAGGCGCGCGAGGTTTTGAATATAGGGGTTGATGATGCGTTCAGATGAGCTGTCGTAAGCAAGATATTCGATAACCACCGGCTTTTTCGTTTTGGGATCGATTAATTTGCCATCTTTTAAGGTAAAGCCAGCCTCTTTGAGCAGCTGCTGCGCCTTACGCAGATTGTTGCGGTTGTTGCCACTGCCGTCGGTTTTAGGGTTGGTATAGGCCTCTGTAAAAACGGAATCCGGAATTTGGCCTTTAAATGGCTTAAGTATTTCCAGCTCGCGACCTTCTGGCACTCCACTGGACGCCAAGTCAGAATTGAAGAAATAACTATCAGTACGCGTATAACTATCGTGGAAAAGGTTGCGGTTGGACCACTCGAAATCAAACGCGTAGTTTAATGCCTGACGGAATTTGATGTTATCAAATGGCGGACGACGCAAATTGAGGATAAACGCCTGCATACCTCGCGGGCTGTGATCTTGAATTTCCTGCTTGATTAAATCACCGCGTTTAACTGCAGGAATATCGTAATTGGTGGCCCAAACTCGTGCTATCCGTTCACGACGAAGGTCATACTGGCCTGCTTTAAGCGCTTCAACTGCGACCGTATCGTCGCGGTAATAATCGATATGGATGTTATCGAAATTGTACATACCATTATTGACGGGAAGGTCTTTGCCCCAATAATCCTTGACGCGCTCATAGGTGATTGAACGTCCGGCATCAAAGCTCGCAATTTTATAGGGGCCGCTACCCAAGGGCATTTCCAGCCCGCCTTTGTCAAAATCCTTATCTTTCCAAAAATGCGCTGGCAACACTGGTAACTGACCGACGATCAATGGCAGCTCTTTATTTGTAGTGTCCTTGAAGGTGAATTTAACGCGTTGTTTATCTAGCGCTTCGATCTTTGCAACGTCGGCGTAGTAATGAGCGTAGAGCGGGGCTCCTTTTTCCACCAATAGATTAAATGAGAACACGACATCGTCAGCGGTGATAGGTTTTCCATCATGAAAACGCGCTTTTGGATTGAGATGGTAAACGACCCAGCCGCCCCGGTCTTCTGGATATTCGATCAATTCAGCGACGCGCCCATATTGAGTAAAAGGTTCATCATCCGATGAAATCGTCAGCGTTTCATAGATCAAGCCTAAATCGCTAGCCGGCGTTCCCTTGGTAATAAACGGGTTAAGACTGTCGAAGGTACCCAACGCATAATCCCGAAAAGTGCCGCCTTTTTTCGCAGCAGGGGATGTATATTCAAACCGCTCAAAGCCTGCCGGATATTTAATATCGCCGTGCATGGCGATGGCGTGGGATTTAATGATCTTCTGCGCGCCGCTATCAGCGGGTTTTTCCGCTTCAGTGGCGTGGGCTGCGAGAGTGATAAGGCCGGCGGCAATCGTGGCCAGGAGGGTGTACAGGGAATGTCGAAGTCTGGGGCTCTGGGCGCGCATCGTTGTCCTGTCATTGGTTAGGTTGGAGATTTTCTCTGGACCGGCACAAAGGCAATAAGTTTTCTCCTTTAGCCAACCACTCCCCCCGTACCGCCAGGCAATGGCGCCGACTATACCCCAAGCGGCGTCTCCGCGGCACCCGCTGTCAGCGATCAGGCTTGTCGCGCCGTGTGCTCTTGCTCGATATCCCCATGGCCAGCGTCAAAGCGATGCCAATACCAATACCCGCGCCGATGCCCACTGCCACGTCTCCCATCGCCACCCCGAGCGCCGCCCCTATGGCGACGCCGAGGCTTATGCCAAGCGCCATTTGGCTGGTCGATTGTTTTTTGTGATGATCAGCGGAATTCGCCATGTTCGTCACCTCCCCTCGGCCCATGAAATGCAATTAGTCACGACCTGTCACAGGTCACGGTTCGCATACGCAATTATCTGAGCTGTATATAAATACAGACTTCACCTAAACTGGCCATTTCGCCCAAGTTGTACAACCATGCTGCAAACCAAAGCCCTATTGCCCTCGGACTACTATCTGCAGAACTTTTCCACGCTGCTAAAGCAGGTTCAGTGCCAGTATGAGGACTTGTTGCTGCCCGAAGAACGCAGGTTATGCGAGGTGTTCCCCTCCCTGAGCAAAGATGCGCGCAAGCTGTACGTGCGCCTGCTGACGCGCAAAGGCGAGATTTTTCGCGCATCGCGGCTGCGTTATGCGGAAATCCGCCGACCGCGCCAAGCCGCTATTGAACTGGCGGACCGGGGGCTAATTGTCATAGATCCGAGCCTGTGTTTAATGCAGTTGCTGCCGTTGTGGAGCCGCCAGGAATGGCTGGCTCGACTGGCGGCGCTGGGGTTGCCAAGCCGTGGCCTGGCGGGATTAAAAAGGGCCGAGCTGGATCTCGCTTTGGCGGAGCGACTGATGTTGGACGCTGAAAGTCCGCTGTCGCCGGAGGAAGTCAGTCGCATCGCCGGAGAACCGATCTATCAAGTGCTGGATCCGCAGATTTTCACCGTGCTTAAACTGTTGTTTTTCGCCAACCCTTATCAGGACCTCACCGACTTTGTGTTGCGGGATTTGGGGCTTTATCGCTTCGAGTCTTACCGGCTGGACCGCGAGACCCGGCTGTTCCGCAGCCGAGCGCAGATCAACGCACATTTAACCTGTTATGCCTTGGCCGATGAACTAAACGCGGTGCTGCTGGGAGAGCCGGACGACATGCTGGCCTTCGCCCGCGAGTTGCCCATCATTCCCGCAGACGATCCCGCGCTCTCCCGACGCCTGCAAAGAGTAATTTATGAGGTCGCTCGCCAATTGGAGCGACGGGAGATGTTGGAAGACGCGTTACGGTTGTATCGCTGCCTGACGCTGGCCGACGCCCAAGAGCGTGAAGTACGGGTGCTGGTGAAAATGAATCGCCAGGGAGAGGCATTGACGCTGTGTCGCGAGCGGCTGCCGCACGGGGACGACTCCCAGCATTTTGCCTGGCGCTTTGGCCGCAAGCTGGCGAAGGGCTTGATGCAACCCTGGCCAAGTCGGCGGCCCAGCACACCAGTGGTTGAGCAGATCGCACTGGAATTTACCGGCGGCCATGTCGAACACGCGGTGGCGGAGCATTTGGCCAGCCAAGGCGATTGCCACTATGTGGAAAACACGCTGTTCAATGGCATTTTTGGCCTGCATTACTGGCCGGCGATTTTTGCCCCAGTGCCCGGTGCCTTCAGCCATCCGTTTCAACACGCCCCGCACGATCTCCATCAAGCAGAGTTTGCCCTGCTGCGGGCGGATTTGCTGGAACAGTGCCACGCCACCCTTGCCTCCATCTGCGGCAGTGCGCCGCATTATCAGCAGCTCTGGCGGGAGCGGTTTGGCTGCCTCAATCCATTTGTGTACTGGCACTCGCTGGATGAAGCCCTGATCGCCAAAGCCCTGGAACGCATCCCCGTGGACCATTGGCAGGCGGTTTTCCAACGCTTCTGGCGGGATTTGAAGAATCACTGCTCGGGGTTGCCGGATTTGGTTCTGTTTCCGGCATCTGGCGGGTACGAACTGATCGAAGTAAAAGGGCCGGGCGACCGACTGCAAGCCAATCAAAAAGCCTGGATGGAATACTTCGCTGCTCACGGTATTCCCCACCGGGTGATTCAGGTTTCCTGGCGTGACAGCTGATCTGCACCTCGTTCTGAGTGTGACGGAGCTGGTGGAATTTGCGGCGCGTTCCGGCGATCTGTACCCGGAGGGCGCAGGCGGCCCCACCGCGCTGCAAGGGGTGCGTGCCCATCAACAGATTCAGCGACAGCGCGGTGCGGATTGGCAACGGGAGGTTGCCCTCAAGCACCGTTGGGCGCTGGCCGGAGACGACATCACACTGCAGGGTCGGGTGGATTTGCTCAATGCTTCAGCGGCGCCGGTCATCATCGAAGAAATCAAAACAACGCTGCAGCCCTCCGCTCAATTGCCGCCGGGGAAGCTGGCGCTGTTCTGGGCCCAGGCGCTGGTTTACGCCGGTCTGTATCAGCAATTGAACGGGCCTTGCGAATGGATGGAACTGCGCCTGTGCATTGTCGATATTGCCCGTAATCAGACAGAGACGCTGTCGCGGGAAATCGACGGGCCGGCGGCGCTGGCGGAGACCGAGCGGCTGCTATGGATTTATCTCGACTGGAATCGAAAAGTCACGGAGCGCATGGCACGCAACCGCGCCAGCGCCCGGGAATTGGCGTTCCCCTTTGACGAATACCGCCCCGGCCAGCGCGCCCTGGCGGCGGATATCTACCGCACTCTTCGCGATGGCGGTGCGCTTTTGGCGGAAGCGCCCACGGGTACCGGCAAAACGGTCACAACCTTATTCCCCGCCTGCAAAGCGTTGGGCGAAAGCCATGTGGATCA
>DJFQ01000175.1:8405-12261 GCA_002432095.1 Marinagarivorans sp. UBA5868
TTATGCGCGCGGGACAAACTCTGCCCCTGTCGCACTGGCGAAAATGATCCGCGCCTGGCAAACGGCACCTGCGGGTACACCATTGGATTTTGGGATCGCCTACCAGCGGCGCGGGAGGATTGCCTTGCTGTAGACGCTCTTGATAAAGCCGCGCTGCTGGCTATCGGTCATCGCCACCGGGTTTGCCCATCGGCCCTGGGTTTTCATCTGGTGCCGTGGGCGACCCTGGTTATCGGCGACTACAACTACTTTTACGATCCGGTCACCCAGCTCAACAGCTTTACCAACGGCAGCGCTAAGCGAGCATTGCTGGTGGATGAGCTGCACAACCTGGCGGAGAGGGCAAGGCTGATGTATTCCGCCCAAATCGACAGCCAAACCCTGAAAACGATGGCGAAGGGTGCTTCCACCAAAGTCCGGCGCAAGTGTCGCCATATTGCTCGGCTGATGAGAGAGATGGAGGAATCACCGTCAGTAGAGACTTTGAACACCCTGGTCGAGCACCTGCGGGAGCTGCTTGCGCTGCAACAGGCGGAGGCCGCAGCCAGCCGCGATGCTCAGCGCCAAGTGGCATGGCTGGCAGAGCCAGAGGCACCCGACGATAGTGCCGGCCTGCACATTTATCGCTTTTGTGTAGTGGCCGAACATGTGGGTGATGGCCATCAATGCCAAGTGCGTCACCATGACGGCAAAACCCGTGTGCAACTGCTCTGCCTCGATCCTTCAACAGCGCTGCACGATTGTCAGCACAAACAAAAAGCGCTGATCGGCTTTTCCGCCACTCTGTCGCCAATGGATTTTCACCGCCGATTATTGGGACTGGCCGCGACCACCGTCCTGCGCCAATTGCCCTACCCCTTCCCAGCGGACAATCTCCTAGTGTTGCGCTGTGATTATCTGGATACCCGCTGGCAAGCGCGGCAGCAAAACCTTCCACCTCTTGCGGAATTATTGGCGGCCGTTGCGGCGGCGCGACCGGGCAAATATCTGGTGTTTTTTCCGTCTTATGACTATCTCGCGTCCGGTCATCAGGCGTTTGCATCGGCTTTCCCCGAAGTCCGTACCCTCCGCCAACTGCCAGGCAGCAACCAAACGCAGCAACTGGCCTTTCTCGATGCGTTCTTTGGCGACGCGCAACCGGTGCTGGGTTTCGCCATTCTCGGTGGGATATTTGCGGAGGGTGTGGATTTTCTCGGCGACGCGTTGCACGGCGCGATCATCTTAGGAACCGGAATGCCGCAACCGAGTGAAGAGCAGACCTTAATGGCCGAGCATTTTCAGCGGCAGGGTTTGAATGCCTATCAATACGCCTATCAGTTTCCGGGGTGGACGCGGGTATTACAGACTGCGGGAAGGGTCATCCGCTCGGCAAACGACAAGGGAGTAATAGTGTTGGTGGATCCGCGCTTCGCCCGTGGAGATTTTCAAGCGCTGCTGCCCGGCCACTGGCGCCCAAAAGCCTGCCGCACGCACGACTCCGCTACGCAGGCTTTAAAGATGTTTTGGGCGGAAAGACTCAGTCGTTACAGCGACGCAACAACTGCTGCAGATGAAGAGTGACCTCGCGGATGCTCTCTTTCAATTCGTAGAACAGTGGATCGAATTCTTCACCCAGGTTGCGGCCCTGTACGTCAGTCAGCAGTCCGCTTAAATGATCTTCCGTGGTCAATCGTTGACGCAACGTGGTTTCACGGCTTTTTTCGCCGGAGAAGATCGCGGAGATACGGTGTAGCAGCTTTTCGGTGCTTTCCGCGTCCGGGTCCGGCGCCGAGGGCATGTCATCCAGGGCGCGAATGGCCTGCTGTAAATCCCTAGTCACCATGTCGCGTCGGTCGGCGAGTTGTTCCAACTCATGTTCCATGCCGGTGCCATCGAGAAACTGCGCGGCGTCGCGCAGCAGGTCTGCGCTCTTTTCGGTTGCTACTAGCAAGTCGTTAAGGGCCACCTGTTGATCAGTGCGGATAAAATTCATGCAGCGGTGCTCTCCCGGTCGATAGGGGCGGAAGCGGGAGGCGCAGCAGTGGCGGTGCGTCCCGCTTCGGTGGACGGACCTGTTTCAATAGTAGGGATAGCCTGAGCCGATTCCGGCGCTTCGGCAAACACTTCCAGTGCATTGGGTAGCACTTCAAAAACTGCTGGCGTAAAACCGGCCGGCTCACCGTCGGCGTGTATTTCCCGCGGGCGAGTGGTTTTCACTACAATCCGGCGGCCAATAGCTGTGAACGTGCGCGCTACCATTCGCTGCTTGCCGCCGCGCAACAGCGGCGCCAGGGTCAATAACTCCCATACCGATTGCGGTTTGAGGCTGTAGAGATACAGCTCGCCGCTGTCGATTTGCGCACGCTCGTCAACGATATTGCCACCACCATAAAAACGCCCGTTACCAACCGCCAGATGAATACTCTTCTGCCGATAGTTGCGATCATCCACCTGCAAAAACACCCGGAACGTCTGCTTGCGCGACAAGGCACGAAAAAACGCCTGGAGATAACTGAATACCCCCAGCCGCTTTTTAATTTCCGGGGTGAGCTCATAAGTGATGTGTACACCAAGCCCAATATGGGCGACGTTGAAGAAGTGCCGTCCATTCACCGAACCGAGATCAATTCGGCGGCGGCGATCAGCCGCGATCAGGCGGAATACGTCGCTCAGTTGGTCGGGCAGACCGATGGAGCGGGCAAGATCATTGGCGGTACCCAAGGGCAGCACGGCAAAGGGTTTACGGCAATCATGTAGGGCCGAAGCAGCGGCGCTGATGGTGCCGTCACCACCGCCGAGAATGTACATGTCGACTTGGTCCTGATACTCACGGATCAGCTTATCCATATGCTCAGCGCTGTCCGGCTGCTGCTGAACAATCTCAATGCCCGCTTCGGACAACACGTCCAACCCTTCCTGCAAATCTTCATCGCCACCACGGCGGCTGCTGGGGTTCACCAGCAACAACGCGCGTCTGGCGTGGGGCCTTAGCACCGGTTGATCAGGATTCATTGACTGCTCCTTCCTCTTTTTCCACTTCTTCGGCGACTTCGGGGATGGTGAGCAACCAGCGCGCCAACAGCAAAGTCACCAATGCGCAAAAGGTGCCGAAAGCCCATCCTCCCAACACATCAGTAGGCCAATGCACGCCGAGATACACCCGGCTCACCCCTACCAACACCGTGGTGAATGCCGCCATGGACAGTACGAACACTTTTAAACGGCGGCGCTGTTGAAACAGCGCCAACAGACTGCCAAGGGTGAAATAGGTCGCCGCTGCATGCATGGAATGGCCACTGGGAAAACTCGCGGTGTACACGTGCTGGCCGTGGGGGACAAGATCGGGACGGGTTCGATCGATGGCGGATTTCAGTCCGGAACTTAACGCAAGTGCCACCAGGGTACTACCCAACACTATGGCCGCCGCGGCGCGCTGCCGCCGGAATACCAGAAATCCAACAATCGCCAGGGTTAATAGACTGAGCACTGGAAAGCCGCCGAGGGCGGTGAAGTCCCGCCCCATTTCCTCTACCCAGTGGGGTCCGATGGCGTCACTGGCATCCGACGGGCTGCGAAAGGCGAGAATTAACGATCGGTCAAATGCGGCAGTGGCGCCCTCGCGAAAAAAATCGAGCAGCAACACCACAGCGAAAGTTGCGCAGATCACTGCAATTGTTACAAAAAGAAAACGCACTTCCAGATGGCTGAAGTGATGTCTCAAACGGTTGGAACGAGTCGGTGCAATCATGGTTTCTGCGGCTTTTCCATGTCGGGTTCGGGTTCCTCCGGCGCTGTCACCGGAGCCTCAGATGGCGCAGCGCCACCAGCCGTGGGCTCTTTGCTCAAATCGTGCCATTCGTTTGTATCGTTGCTTTCA
>DJFQ01000175.1:12285-32597 GCA_002432095.1 Marinagarivorans sp. UBA5868
GGACTCTGATAAACCCGCTGCAAATGCGCCGGAGCCACACTCATGGGGCCGAGCTTGCCGCGGTTTTTATCGGTCCAGCTGACAAAGTAGCTAAAGCGAATTCCCGCTTGGTGCATTTCCTCAATCAACGGCACACCGCCAAACTCCGTGAGCGCGATCATTTTGCGTCCGTTATGGCGTTTCAGCAGCGGCGTCCACTGCTCCCTAAGCAATGACGTTCGATCTGCGGGATAGGCATCCAGTCCAATGATGTCCACCAGATCGTCGCCGGGATACCAATCCTCGTCCTCATTGGTAAGCACCCAGAGGAGATTGTTCAGGCCGTGAAGATCGGTCATGCGCACAAACATCAGCCGCCAGAGATCTTTAAACGCTTCAGAACCTTTTGCCCCCCACCAGAACCAACCACCCTCCGCTGCGTGCAGCGGCCGCCAAAGTACTGGAATATCTAGCTCCGCCAAACGTTTTAACTGCACCGCTATGGCATCTATATCACGCAGCAAGGCTTGGTGTTCAGAGCTGGTGGGATTGCGCAAGGCATAGCGCAGATTGAATTCCGACGCGACGGCGTAAAACCCGCGATGCCAAGGCTCGCGGTCGTCGTTAAGCAAGTGCATAGGCGCATTCCAATGCCAGCTGAGGCTCAATACCACGCCTTGTTCCTTTGCCATGCGAATGGCGTCCTCAATAAGACCGTCCGGATCGGCGCCGTAGGCTTGGCGTGATGGCGAATATTCCACCAGATCCAGGCTGATGATCACCGGTCGCCGGTCTGCCGTTTTCGCAATGTACTCGGCGGCTTGGTAGCGGCCCTCCTCCTTGTAATCCACTTGGCCGGACAAGGTTGTTTTGCCATAGGACTCGTTCAATAACATAAACAAGGATCGGGCGCTGCCCGACAAATCGGGATTGGCCGGCACGGGCGCCACCGGGTGCATATCCGGCACCGGCTCTGGCGTACGCTCACACGCAGCGAGCAGCATTAACAAAAGCCAGCAAAACCAGCAGCGAAGTGTGTATGAGAAAACCAACATGATGGTTGTGTTATCCAGATCGTCTTGTCTTTTATTGTTATCAAACCCCGGCGGCGCCGGCCTGCCAGTTTAACCCGAATGGGTCCGCACGTGGCTGCAGACACATTGGCCCCGTCAGCGCCGCCCGTCCGCCGTCATCCCCTTGACGGAGGACCCATTTATAAGTTGGCCGCATCGCCCGCGCAGTTGATTAGCTTCGCTGGTCTTAATGGCTCCCGTTTTTCGCGGGAGTGACGGTCACCAGCCACCACACCTCATTTGTCGATTTAGATAATACACAAGTTAATATTTGCGCCATTTTTGTCCGACTGCTAACCAAATGTCCGGCACTTAATTGTCTTGTCACGGCATTTTGTTATGGTTTCTGCTCCCGCTCCCAAGGAGATAAAAAGCCATGAAGAAAAAAATCCTTACCTGTATTTTTGCCGCAGCCGTGCTGCATACTCAACAAAGCCAAGCAGAGCCACCCAACAGCTATATGCCGGTGGTGGACAAAGAATCATTTGAGGATGTGAAGAAACGCTTAAGCAAACAAAAACCCAAAGCAGAGGAGCGCTTTCGTGATTTGTTAAAGGAGCGTTATGACCTCGCTGACCGGGCTATTTCCGGAATCAGCATGACCAGGGGCAAAAAAATTCAGGAAGGGGTGCGGGTCAAGTTGGCCAAAAATACGTCGTGGGACCAATTGGCAGCCATGACACCAGAGGAAATCCGACAGAAAAATATGTGGCCAGCGGGCTTTTATCCATTGCCCCACGAGCTCCACCAAGAAGGGGGAATGCTGTTTCCACAATTCCATATCGACAAAATCCGCGAGCAGGACAAACGGGATCTCGCGCGCTTCGATATCTCCTACCAATTGCCGGACCACTTCCTGCCAGAATTTCCACCAGCAATTTTTCTCACTACCCGCCCGGATCTCGGCGATGTTTCCCAAGGTCAGGTAGTGACCATCGCCAATTACTACGCATTGTTCAACGGCATTCTCAACCCCAAACAACTGGACGGTCTACGCCTGCTGGTCACACCTACCATGCAACAACAGTTTAATGCCACCAGCGACCGGCGCTCGAATGAACCGAGCTTGGGTGTCACCTGCTTTGATTGCCATGTCAACGGCCACACCAACGCCGCAACACATTTGGTTGGTGATATTCGGCCACAGGAACACCGCCGCCGGATTGACACACCAACATTGCGAGGAGTGAATATTCAACGCCTTTTCGGTTCCCAGCGCGCGTTAAAAACCATCGAGGATTTTAGCGAGTTCGAGCAGCGCGCAGCCTATTTTGACGGCGATCCGGTTATCGCCACCAAAAAAGGCGTCAATATTTTAGAGCGCGGAAGCGAGGTGCATAATATGTCGGAATTTCAGGCCATTCTGAACTTCCCGCCGGCGCCAAAATTAAATGTGTTCGGACGCCTGGATCCAAGCAAAGCTACAGAAGCCGAGTTGCGCGGTGAAGAGATTTTTCACAGCAAAGCCCAGTGCGCTACCTGTCACGTACCGCCGTACTATACCGACAACACCATGCATGACCTTAAGCTGGATCGCTTTTATCAACCGCGCAATATTCTCGGGCGAGTAGCCAGCGCTGAGGGGCCCATCAAGACATTCCCGTTGCGTGGTCTCAAGGAATCGGCGCCCTATCTGCATGACGGCAGATTATTGACCATTGCCGATACCGTGGAGTTTTTTAATCTAGTATTGGGAACTCAA
The DNA here is from genome assembly GCA_002432095.1 of Marinagarivorans sp. UBA5868. Lineage (GTDB taxonomy): Bacteria > Pseudomonadota > Gammaproteobacteria > Pseudomonadales > Cellvibrionaceae > UBA5868. Next base: position 15,040 of record DJFQ01000175.1, read on the forward strand.
CTGACAGAAACAGAGAAATCTGATTTAGTGGCGTTTTTACTGACGCTCTAAATATTCACAAAAACGTCAACAGCAATTACTTAAGCGGGCCACGGCCCGCTTTTTATGCGCCTTTTATGCCTTTTTATTATGCTGGCAGGGCGACGGGGCTCTCGACGGGCTCATCCAAACTTTTCACCCAAACCCCAACTTGCAGCCCCGCTCCTGGCGGCCCTACGTAAGCGCCAGCAACCGGGGGGACGGAGGCCGGATTATGAGACACCGCGATCGTAATATGGTCAGGACCGACAACACAATTTGAGGTTGGATCGAATCCCTTCCAGCCGCCGCCGGGAATATACACTTCAGCCCAGGCATGAGTGGCACCGGGAATTTCCGAAGGCCCTATGGTGTTGAGGTAACCGCTGACAAATCGTGCAGCAAAACCACAGCGACGCGCAGTGAGAATAAAAAGATTGGCAAAATCCCGACAGGAGCCGGAGCCTAGCTTCAACGTCTGCTCGGCTGTTTGCACACCCTCCTCTTCACGAATTCGGTAGTCAAAATCTTTGTGAATCCGCTCCATAAGACTATGGAGAAACTCAAACGTTTGCACACCTTCGGCGCCTTGCTGAACCGCCTTTACCCAGACGTTAAACCGACGACCGGTAGAACCTTTTGGAACGATTAAATAAGGACGCAAAAACAAGCGATGTTCCCGCGTATAGGCAAACGGATAGTTCACTGCATAATCGTCGACGATAAAATCCAGCGGCGCGACGTTGTAATGTTGAATATCCACTTCACTGTAGATTTCCAATCGATCCGATTGCTCAGTAAATTCCGCTATAGCGATTGAATTATCTTCGATATCACGCACCCAACGCAGCGACGCCGTAGGACTAATGCGCAGGACTGAAGATTCAATACGCAGCTCATGACTTTCTCTCGGCCGTAGCATTAAATAATGGGGGTTCAGAGTCACGGGTGCAGAGAAGGTATAGGCCGTCTGGTGAATAATTTTATAGCGCTTCATAGCGGGTTAAATCCGAAAGAATCCTTAAGAAAAGCATCCTTGCCTTTAGCCATCCAACGCCATTCATTGGTGTTTGGTCGTCCATTAGGCAATTAGAAACTGCTGTCAATTAGAACGTGAACTTAGCGCCGACTTTAATAGTGTCGATGTCAGTGTCCGAATCGCTCAACTGCACTGGCCAATCCGAATCATCCACCTCTACTTTATAGCGGTTGTACTCCACAGAAATATTCAACGGGTCTGCCACAACAAAATTCATACCGATGCCGTAAAAAATCTGTTCGTCATCGAAGTCATCCTGAAAGCCGGCCAGCTCAACATCCACTGTGGAAAAAAATTGTCCCGCTTTCGCGTAGATATTAAAGTTGTCGCTCAGCGGCAGAAAACCTACCGCAGCCACACCCCAACCATCCACGTCCGCAGAGGCGATGTCACCGCCGTATTCACCAAAATCTGCGTAGTTCAACTCCACGCCGAGGAACGGAATAAAACGATAGCCCACGAGCAATTCGTAGTAATCGTTATCGTCTTCAAAGTCGCCGCCGCGGGATTTAAACATTCCGTAGTTGGCCCCGATATAGGGGCCAGTATCGTTGCGATTGGAATAGTTTTGGTTGTTATAGCCTTGCGCGTAAGCTGATGACGCCATGGCAACAGAAGAACAAGCGAGAGTAGCAGCTAACAATAATTTTTTCGTTACGTTTAGCTCGGTATTGCCTAGTTTCATGGTCGTTTTCCTTCTTGTAATTGAACTCAATTACACTAGAGCAAACGCTATACCAACCGCATTAAATGCTTAAAATACTGACGATTTAAAAAATTTAGCGGTATTAAACAGGCTAACAACCAATAGATTTGTAACTTTTCTGGGACGGATTGCAATCTTTGCCAAAAGTTCATTTAGTCCGGCGAGGTTAGTAATCGATAGCGCTGTGCTACAAATGTTAAACGCCGAGGGTTTCGCCAACACCAATATTGTTGACGCAATACCATTTGGCGCCAAGCGGGCCCAACCGGTTGTCAAAGGGATCGGCGCGGACAAACAGCGCAGCGACAGGATCTCCCGTAGCGACCAATAGTCTGGATCCGGATTTATCCAAAACAAGGCCCGGTTGCCGGCAAGGTTGATGCAACTCCACCAACTCGGCGTCGCTGATACACAGGACGCGACCTTTATGACGAGTACGAAAATAACTTCCTGCCGATGCACTGCGAATGTGATTACGCAAAACCTGAGCGCTTGACGACCAATCTAACCAGATGTCTTTCGCCTGCGGGCGATTAAAATAACTCGCAGAACTTTCGTTTTGCGGTTCCCCAGGCTCGCCTACTTTAGCAAGGGCAAGCCCCACGGTTTCTTTAGCGCGGCGGGCAATACGCCGGGCCAAGCTCGCATAGTTATCGCCGTCGTAAATTGACAAGCTCGATTGAAACAAAATATTCCCCGCATCAATTTTCGGAGTGAGGTAATGAAAGGTAACACCCGTTTGCTTTTCGCCTTCCCGCAACACCGAAGCAATCGGCGAAGCGCCCCGGTGAAAGGGCAATAATGACGGATGCGAATTCACCACCGCCCGCGTCGGCAGCTCAATGGTTTCCGGTTTCAGAATCTCCCCCCAACCCGCCACCACAATAATGTCTGGAGCCAATGCCTTTACACGCGCGGAAAATTCGGCGGAATTCGCCGATCGCATTTGCAAGATTGGAAAATTGTGTTGTTCTGCAAAGGTTATGTTATCGGCAAGAAAACGGCGTTTAATACGGGTTTTAAGGTTGGGTTTGCTGCGCGCTTCCCAAGGAAAAAAACCAATGATTTGATGCTCACTGGCGAGAATTCCCTCCAGCACGCCGCGAGCAAAATCTCCGCTGCCAAGAAGCAATACCTTATGCATGAATTCAACCCATCTTATTATTGTGAAGGCGACGCATGATCCGGGAAACCCAAATTGAATGCAACACCGCTTCGTTACATTACGCCGAGTAATTTACCAGGTGCCAAAATCTAATAATCACATATTTGTTATTGCCGGTGTCCTGCGCACAAATGTTCCAAACAAACGCGCCCCAAATAAACGTGGGCAAAAGAAAACACCAAACAATGGTCTTGCGCGCAGATAGAACGAACGGTGTGCTCACTTCGACTATAACCCAAAAACATTCGGTCCCCGACAATACGTCATTTTACCCGTCCAAACGGGCGGCGGAATTGATTCATCTGCTGTGTACCCANNCATCTGCTGTGCACCCACCCGCCGGTTCAACAAATAAACCCGCATCGCACAGCGCACCTGCCGGCGCAAATGTCGCGGTGGATGGCGCTTATCTGAACTAGTCTTAGAGAACCCATTTCCACCGAGCTTTACCATTGATGGTCCGACCACCGTTCAATCACCCACCGTCTCGCCCGCACGTCAGGGTTCGCCCTTCAGTCTTTTGAGTTAAGCGGAGTGTAGATGGTCCCTATGTCGTTTGCGTCCCTGAGAGTTTGGCTGAATGTCCTCTGTCTGGCAGTCGGTCTGCTTTGCCGTACTGCCGACGCCGCCAACATGACGTTTCACAATGTGTACGGCGACCAGCAGGAAACCGCTCAGGCGCTCGGTGGGATCAACCATATTGTGCAGGATCAGCAGGGTTTCCTTTGGTTTGGTGGCGAAACCGGTTTGGGGCGCTACGACAGCCAGAACACCCGCATCTACCGCCATTCGCCAAAGGATCGGCACAGTCTGATACACAACTTTATCCGCGGGTTGATCGTGGATCGAGCAGGGGTGATGTGGGTAGGCACAGAAGGTGGCCTGTGCACCTATCGACCTCAGCTCGACCGTTTTGACTGTCATCTCACCTTCACTGACGGCGCACTTCCCAGAAGAGGGGTGACGTCGCTGCTGCTCAACAGCCAGAACGAGCTTTATATCGGCACCTATGAGGGATTTTTCCGTCTCTCCAGCGACCGGCAGCAGCTCCGCGAGTTTCCACTGCCCGTCGACGAAACCGCACTTACGGAAGGCAATGCCGTGATGGCCATTGCCGAGGACAACAACGGTAATTTGTGGCTAGGCACCGCCGACAATGGATTGGTGTGGCTCGATCCCTCTACCGGCGCCACCCGCGCGTATCGAGCTGATCCGTCGGACCGGCACGCCATTTCCCACAACAAGCTGAGATCACTGGCGTTCGATGCGCAACAACGGTTATGGATCGCCACTTATGGCGGAGGCATCAATGTGTTTGATCCCGCCACCGGTCAGTTCAGTAACTTCGCCGCCCTCACCGGCCCCGACCGGCCCTTGAGCCGGGTGATGTGGTACATATTTAGAGATTCCACCGACACGCTTTGGCTCGCCGCGGACCAAGGCGGTTTACTGAGCTATGACCCCAAGAGCGGCTTCGATGCGCAGCGCCATCGGCCCTACGACAGAACCAGTTTGCCGTCCGACCAAGTTCGCACGGTGTATGAAGACCGTAATGGCGATTTGTGGATTGGCAGCTTCCCTTCCGGCGTGAGCTTTTACAACCGTGCCACCGGCCGCGTAAAAAATTACACGCACCAGCCGGATCAACCTTCCAGCATCAGTCATTCTTCGATACTGGCCATCCACCGGGACACCGAAGGAAGGTTCTGGCTGGGCACCGAAGATGGCTTGAATCTTTTCGACCCGCTAACTGGAACATTTCAGCGCTATCGTCAGGGACCCGACACGGGCCTGACCACCAAAGCTGTGCTGTCCATCGCGCAATACGACGAGCAAACCCTGTGGATTGGCACCTGGTCGGGCGGCCTTTTTGCGTTCGACCTCACCACCCGCACCTTTCGTCCTCTGGACACCCGGCCACCGGACGCCAAACAACCCAATAGTCTCTTTATCTGGGACATCTTGCGAGACAGTCGGGGCGATATGTGGATCGCCACCGAGTTTGAAGGCGTGGGGCGTTACCTACGCAGCGAGGGGCGGTTTGAGTTTCAGCGGCATGATGAAAACAATCCAGAAAGCCTCGCCGGCAACTTTGTATGGGACTTGATGGAAGACAGCCAAAAAGATCTCTGGATTGCCACCAGTGCAGGGCTCAATCTCTGGCACCGCAAGAGCGGTCGCATGGAGCAGGTAGGTGAAGGCGGCGCATTAGAAAGCCACCGACTGACGTCGCTGATGGAGGATGAGGACGGGGATATTTGGATCGGCAGCCAGGACAACGGCGCGTTTCTCTACCGGCGCGGGCACAACCGCTTCCAGCATCTGGGCACCACCCAGGGCATGCCATCGCTTACGGTTTCGGGAATGCTTCAGGATCGCGAAAAACGCATCTGGCTATTAACCATCAACGGTCTGGTACGTCTGGATAAGCGCGATATGGTGCCCCAGGTTTTCAGCACCGAGAACGGACTGGTTGGTCGCAATTTCAACCGGCGGGCGGCCTTCGTAACATCCTCGGGTGAGTTGCTTATCGGCGGCGCGGACGGATTGAGCATGTTCAAGCCCGCGGACATGCAGATCGCCAACCCGGACTTTCAGGTGTGGCTGACGGATCTGCGCCTGCTCAATCGCCGAGTGCCGATTGGCGAGTCGGGATCACTTTTGGCTGAGGCACTGCTGTTCACCCAAGACATTAACCTCACCCACCATCACCTGATGTTTTCCATTGACTTTGCCGCCCTGAATTACCGTATGCGGCAGCACACCCGCTTCCGCTATCGACTGCAAGGATTCGATCCAACCTGGCACGATATAGGTCGACACAATTCCGCCACTTATACCAACCTTCCACCAGGCGATTACATATTTCAGGTGCGCGCACTCAGTGGCGACAAGATCTGGGTACAAAGCGAAGATCTGCACATCCATATGGCCGCAGCACCTTGGCGTAGCGCATGGGCGCTGGTGTTTTACGCCGCAGCGATGCTGTTTCTGGGTTATCTGGCCGCCCATTACTGGAAACTGCGCTCCCGCAGCCGTGTGTATCACACGCTTTCCACAATCGATCCCCTTACCGGCGTTTATAACCGGCTTGCGCTCCAGGAGTTTGCGCTTGAACTGTTTAGCGACAATCAGGGATCGCTCTGTGTGTTATTTATCGACGTCGATAATTTCAAACGTATCAACGACCGTCGCGGCCACGATAGCGGCGACCGGATACTCCAGGAAGTGGCGCAGCTATTTCAGTCTTGTGTTAGGCAGTCCGACCGCTTGGCGCGCTGGGGGGGTGAGGAATTTGTTCTGCTCTGCTCGGGGGTCGATGAAAATGGCGGAGCCAGTCTGGCGGAAAAAATCCGCAATCGGATCGCCGACCACGTTTTTGACAAAGCCAATACGCCGCTGAAAGTCACAGTCAGTATTGGCGTGGCCATCGCCCACCCAGGAGAGACATTCGAAGCAACCTGCAAACGCGCCGACCAGTCCCTGTACGCCGCCAAAAATCAGGGGCGCAATTGTGTGGTATCCGCCTCCTAAGCTTCGGGTGGTTTCCGCTTTCTGAGCTTGGGGTGGTATCAGCTTCCTGAGCCTGGGGATGCCGCCGCTTTGCGGACTTCTTTTGCGAAACCCGAACGAAGGCGAGTGGGGTGATTGGCGGGCAGCGAAATCTCTTCCACATTGTCGGGGGCAGAGGTAGTCATAAGGTCTTCCTTCTGCGCCACGGCAACCCGATGCGCCGTGGCGTTCATCACCCGCTCCGCTACCCCCGTAAGAGCGAATCCTTTGCGCGTTAAAAGATCGGCAACTTCATTGAAGAGACTGCGCGCCGCTTTCCACCTGCCCTGCTCAAGCAACAGATTCACCAGTCCCTGCAGCGGCTCTAATAAATGGAGCGGCGAAAATACGCCAACGCCCGCGCGTTCTAAATGTGCCAGCGCAATATCAAACGCGGAACGCCAGTAAATCTCGGCAGCAACGTGGCGCTTATGCTTCGCAGAGATCGCCGCGCGTCGCGCTGTCGCAAGCCAAAGGCGCCACGCCTGCTCTTCGTTTTCTTGCCATACACCTCCAGATGGGAGGCGGTCGGGCCGGGATTCACGCATCTTAGTGCCCTCCGAGAGCCTTGCACCGCGCCATCAGCCCCGGTGCCTGTCCCGCCAAGCGCGGCGGGCTCCGGAGCCTTAAACCTGCTCCGGCGTTGGTGTTTTGGTATTGTTGCGTCATGTGTTGATTGTTGCGTCCAGGCGGAGATGCACCGCGCCCCAAAAATATTTGCGAGTGAAGCGACCATAAAGCTTGGCCACAAGGCGATGCACAAAAGGCCCCTGGCGATCCGCTGCCAAGTCCTGTTCATTCAGCACTTGTCCCTGTAAATCGAGTTGCCGCATAAGGTCCTGTGCGTCCGCAAAACCACAACAGGATTTTCCGTACAGCATACACCGCAATTGTTTGCGAATTCTTTGCAGGGCCGGACTTGCGTAGTCGAAAATCAAATGTACCGGCGGGCCATTATTAACAATCGCGTTAAGTAACGGCGTGAGAATTTTTTTTATTTCCCGCAAACACACATCAGGCGGTAATGTTTCGATAATCACGATCAGCGGCCGCTGCGCTTGCCAACCCGTTTTTTGCAGCCAATCATCACGCACAATATCGCAAGCAACCAATCGGTAATTATCCGTGCGAGGAAAGATTAGATCGGCACAGTCGATAACATCCGCTACATCTACATCCGCCCACGAAAATCTAGGCCAATCCGCCGCCGCTGACAACCGTTGAAAACGTGTGCTCAACCCCGCACCTAATTCAATACCCATAGCATCCGGGTAGGCTTCTAAAAATTGACGAACTTGTTCGTCAATCCATTTACAGCGGGTCAACTCCAACTGATGCCACGCGGCAAAACGGTAACCTTCGCGCCACTCCGGTTGATCCAGCTCCAACTTGCGCACGAGATATTCTGCCGCCTGGTCCACAAAACCCAACTGCGGCCAGGCGCGAACCGCATGCGCGCGCACTAACAAAGGGAATAACAAATCTTCTGCCTGATCGGATGTCACCACGGTCGCCACCTCCACACAAATAACGCCTAAATGATAATGATTATCATTTGAGGAAGCAACGCCTATTTGCTTTTGTCGGNNTTGGAACGATGCCGAGTCTGGAACGCCTTCATTAGTGCGGGTTCGCCAAAAAAAGTTTACGCGACGAACCACAGAAAGTAGCGGGACTAACGTTTTGCGAAGTGTGTCACTGGAGAGTACGCGCCCTAGATAGCTCCAGCGGCGCGAAACGGTCACAGAAGGTCAGTGGGTGTTATAGAGATTCGCTGGTGAAAACTGATCGGTGAAAAGCCTTGCCGTAGGATCCCAATTTTTCTCACTGGATATGGTTTCCGGCAAGAAACCAGGGAATGGAATATATGTTTTAAGCTTATCGAGATTGCCCGCCACATCTTTGCGCAGCTTCGCCGCATCGCATGCTTTACCGTTATAGGCCACGATTGTTCGCGCCCCTGCAGACCGCAGCATACAAAAATCCGGAAACACGGATTCATAAGTGACTGATTCGGAGTGATAAAAATCTTTGTAAGAGAACGTATTGGATAACAGCAGCCCACCCGGTTTCAGCACCTTTTTTACTTCCTGTAAAAATTCCTGGGTGGTGAGATGCTCTGGAATGTATTCGCCGTTGAACGCATCCAACATCACAACGTCGTACTGCGCGCCTTTCTGACCTTGCTTGCGAATAAAAAAACGCGCGTCCTGAATTACCACTTCATTGCGCGGGCCTTCGGCGAAAAACATATAGTCCTTGGCGGCTTCCAGCATCTTCGGGTCAATCTCCACAGTGGTGACATCCACCTTGGAAAAATAATCGTGCAGCGCTGTAGGCATAGTGCCACCACCAAGCCCAACACTCAGCACGCTGAGACCATCATCAAGGGTCGACAGTACGGCAAACATTGCCTGGGAATAAAAGAACAATAATTCCTGGGGATTATTCAAAACCAAGCAGCTTTGAGAGTTGTAGGGATTTTTTTTGTTTTCCAGGCGGACACAACGCTGGGGAGGATTTTCCACCACGGTAATATTGCGGTAGAGCGAGCGGTATTCCTTGACCACTTTAGGAGCCGCGTACGCGGGCGATGCAAGCATACTACCTGCGATGAACAGAGCCGCAAGAAGGCGGCCGGCTAAAGTCATGGATTTCATGTCATTTTGGTCCTCTGGTAATGGAGGAAGCCCAGCGCGGACGCGAACAGCAGAGCCACCACATTGGCGTACATGATGGTATTGACCTCAAAATACGCCACTAACCAAAATGAGGTGAGCAATGTTCCTACAGCAGATCCGAGAGTGGAGACTAGATAAAGATTCCCCGCGTAGCTGCCTACTTGGTGAAGTGATTCCGACACGGTACGGATTGCTACGGGTGATACCATGCCCATCGTAATTGTTGGGATGAGATACAGCACCATTGCAGCAATCAAAGAACCTGTCCGCGGGTCTTCCGTATGATCGAACGTCAACGACAACACCCATTCTGCCGCTTCGTTTACCAGCCACACTTGCACTGCGATGGCGGCCAGGAGAATGGCCAGAATCGCCGAGCCAAAATAACGGATAGAAAGGCGGCCACCAACACCATAGCCTATGGCCAGCCCCACCATAAACGTAAAAATCAGGCTACCCCATATATAAACACTACTGCCGAAATAGGGGGCGAATATGCGCCCGCCGAGCATTTCAAAGCTCATAACGGCGAACCCTGAAATGAATACCATCAACAACACAATAAAGTGGCTTCTTATAAAAGTCATAAAACCTGTAGAGTCTGGCTGATCCCACTCCGGCAAACGTGCGCAGAGCAAAAAAGAGACGGCATCATAGCCGTTGACACCTCAAATAACCACCGACCCCAAAGTGGGTAGGAGCTGCGGTTCGGATGCAGCTTCGGACCCCTGTTCTGCGACTAAGCTCAGCTACCAGACCCATTGCAGAACAAAAGCGTGAACAACATCACGCCATTTCAAGCATGGCTGTGAAGCTTCAGAGATTGAGTGTTTTAGATATTACTGAAGTGAAAAAGACGCTGCATGAACATGCAGCGTCTTGTGTGGAGCGCGAGTCAACGCCAATTATGGAGCAAGGAAATAAAACCTGTAATTGCCGCCATCATGCAGCATGTTAAAGCTGCTGAAATTGCTGTTGAATGGAATATTTTCCAACGTCAGCACAGGAATGGAGTTGTAACCGTAATGGTAGGTGGAACCGTTCCAACCGAACTGATAAATTTTGTCCAGCACGCCGCTTTTACCAAAGTAAAGTCGGAACATATCGCCGTCGTGGAGCATCTCCCAACGATTCTTGTCCGTATCTGCCGGAGCGCCAGTGATGGAAATTACCGGGATGGAATTGTAGCCGTAATAATACGTGCTGCCGTTCCAGCCGAATTGATACAACTTGGTTTTATCGTTGCTGAGCAAATACAAACGATAAGTAGTGCCATCGTGCAGCATGGCAAAAGATTGGCTGCTGGCATCCGCCGGCTTGTTGGCGATTGTTAACGTGGGAATAGAGTCATAACCGTAGTGGTAAGTGCTGCCATTCCAGGCGAACTGATACAACGTATTGTTAGAGCCTTGTTTGAAAAAATAGAGCCGGTAGGTGGTACCGTCGTGGAGCATCGCACTACGACTGTAGTCGGTATCTGCAGGCGCGTTGGTAATCTGAATATTGGGAATCGATTGGTAACCAAAACGGTATTTATCGGTTCCTTCCACCCATGCTGCCTGGTTCAGACTCGCCGCCTGTGCCCACACACTTACCAAACTGAGAGATAAAACTGCACCTAAAATCCCTAAACCTTTTCGAAACATCATTTCAAGATCCTCTTTACCCATGATTAAAACCATCGGCAAATTAATGCTTCCCGCACAAGTCCTTAATTGCAACCCTGCGCGCAAGCATAAAATTATGCCAACGGCGTTTCGTGCACACCACTTAACATGTTCTTCAAGTGGCGCGTGCATGCTATCCGTTTAGCAGAACCGGCACAAGCAAAAATTGCAAAACGCGCAGTGAAAATTCCTAATACAAACCACGGACGAATTCGATGTGTGTCCGCAACGGATTGATAGTTGCATAAGAGGCAAAGGCGGACTACCAATACCTACGCGAAAGACAAGATGAGCGAACGCATAAATAGCGCACCAAGAGAAACAAAGTATTGTGACAAACAGGTGATCCGGTTCAGGGCGAGAGCAGTATAAGAAGCGACTCAGTGACCTGGAGATGCCTCGTGGCCAGTCTTATCAATCAACTTACCCGCTCCTGGCGTCCTACGCTGACCCTCGCCAGTTTGATTCACCTATGGTCTTGTTCATCCGTTGCGGTGGAACAGTATTCGGCGAACCGGCCTGTGCTGGTGATGGAAGAGTTCTTCCGCGGTGAGCTACAAGCCCACGGCATAGTGAAAAACCGCGGTGGTGAGGTGATTCGCTATTTCAACGCCGATATCTGCGCACGCTGGAGTTCAGATGGAAAAGGCACACTGGAAGAGTTGTTTATTTTCAACGATGGCGAACACCAAACCCGCACCTGGGTGCTCACACCGGCCGGCACAGGTCGTTACCAAGCTCGCGCCAATGACGTAGTGGGTACCAGCCTGGCCACTATCGCTGGCAACGCCCTCGCCATGGACTATGTGTTGGAAGTGCCCTACCGCAAATGGGTGCTGGATGTGGGGGTGAAGGACCGGATGTATCTGGTCAATCCCACCACCATCATCAACGAATCCACTTTGCGCAAATGGGGTTTTACAGTGGGTTCGGTGGTCCTCACCATCCGCCGGACAGGGTCCGGTGACGCCTGCTGAAATTCTCTCGATGGTCCATTGAATTTAATGCCAGCGGCACCCATCTAAGGCGCAGTTCAACTTTGACAGGAGATGTTCTGTGTTACGCATAGGCTTGTTTTTAATGACCAACTTGGCGGTGCTGGCGGTAGCTGGTGTCACGCTGAACTTGTTGGGTGTCGGCCGTTTTATCACCGCCGAGGGCCTGAATCTGAGTTCTTTGCTGGTCTTCTGTGCGGTTTTTGGCTTCAGCGGCGCACTCGTCTCCCTCTTCCTTTCCAAATGGATGGCGAAGATGAGCGCACGGGTGCAAATCATCGACAATCCACGCACGCCGGACGAGCGCTGGCTGGTGGAAACCGTGCGTGAACTCGCCGCCAAAGCCAATATCGGTATGCCGGACGTGGGTATTTTCCCCGCAGAACAATCCAATGCATTCGCTACCGGATGGAACAAAAACAGCGCCTTGGTGGCGGTGAGTGCGGGCATGATGCGCCGATTCAATAAAAATGAAATCCGCGCGGTACTCGCTCATGAAGTAGGTCACGTGGCCAATGGCGATATGGTGACGCTTGCCCTGATCCAAGGCGTCATCAACACCTTTGTTATGTTTTTCGCCCGCATCATCGGTTACGCGGTGGATAAGGTCATTTTTAAAGAAGAACGCTCCCCCGGTATCGGCTTTTATATCGCCACCATAGTCGCGGAGATTATTCTCGCCTTCCTGGCCAGTATGATTGTCGCTTGGTTTTCCCGCCGACGAGAATTTCGCGCGGACCACGCCGGCGCAACCTTGGCGGATCGCCAGAGCATGATCAGCGCTTTACGGCGATTAAAAGCCGAGACGGAAGTGCCCAACCAAATGCCGGACACACTGGTGGCGTTCGGTATCGCCTCCGGCGCCCGCAACAAAGTCATGCAACTGTTTGCCACTCACCCCCCATTGGACGTGCGCATCGCGACATTGGAAAGTGAGCGCTAAAACAACAAAACAATAGGTTACGAAAGCAATAGCTTACGAAAACAACAATAGGTTACGAAAACAACATGGGTTACGAAACAAAAGGGGCGACGGCCCCTTTTTTTGTAAATCTCTCCACCCCCAGGCCGATTTTTTGCAAATTTACTCTCAATGCCCATACGAGATTTAAGGCTTTTCCATGGGGTCTGGCTATGAGGTTCTGGTAAATTCCACTATCCGAAACGCTGGCAACTCAGGATTGGAGCGCTGCAGCAATGGGCGAGCGACATTGTAAACCGGGATATTGTTGACGGTTTTTCCCTCTGGAGACCCGCGGTGAGCATGGCCGTGAAAAATCACATCAACAGGGTAATGCACCAGCGGATCTTCCAGACGACTGGTACCCAGATAGGCATATATTTCCGGCGGCTCGCCCTGTACTGTCCCGAGAATCGGCGAATAGTGGAGCATGGCGATGCGTTGGTGGGTGCGTAGCTTTGCCAGCGCGGATTCCAACTTTAGCGCTTCCTGAATCGCTTCGTTAACGAACGCTTTGATGGCCCCCTCGCCCCATGGACCTAGTGCGTGCCGCCCGTAGCCGCCGGCAAAACCTTTTACGCCCGCAATACCAATACCTTCAATTTCCACAGCGTCGCCGTCGAGAATTCGTACACCGGCCTCCGTCAGCACACGCTTCACTTCGTCGGGGCTGCCCGATTCGTAGTCATGATTACCCAGCACTGCCACCACGGGCATTTTTTTTACCACCGCCAATTCGCCAGCCAACACTTCGGCCTCTTCTGCCAAGCCGTAATCGGTCAAGTCACCACACAGCAATAACATATCCGCCATTTCCGCGGCCTGAGCAAACAAAGGTCGCAATTGCCCTGCTGCCGATTTTGTACAGTGAAGATCACCCACCGCAGCTACTTTTATTTTTTCTTGTGCCATTACAAAACGCCCTCACTTCAATCATTCATTGGCTCGACTTTTCGCTTGTAATTTTTAACGTGGAGAACAGCAATATTTGCAATTCCTATACCAGCAACCTGCTTTTACCTGGATATTTATCTCTATATAAGCGCCCAAATTTCAAAAAATTCACTGGCACAGCTCTTGCTCAAGGATTTAAACGTCTTCTCATTATTATTTTTTACAGGTTGAAACATGATTGAGGCTACCGCTCGTCCTATAGATGAAATGTCACTAGAAAATGAAATGTCATTGGGAAATGAAATGTCACGTGAAGATCAAATATCACCAACACATGAAGTCTCGCCCCAGACTCATGCCATTTTTGACATGGCTCCCCAGACATTGCGTTTCTATCGCAACGTATTAACTTTGCTGAATCAGGCATCTATTCCTTATTTGGTGGGTGGAACCTATGCATTGAATTTCCACACAGGCCTTAATCGCCACACCAAAGATTTCGATATTTTTATCGACCGAGCCGATTTTCACCGAATTGCGGATGTTCTTGCTCAAGCGGGCTATAAAACCGTTATGACTTATCCGCATTGGCTGGCCAAAACTTTTTGCGACAACGATTTTGTCGACTTGGTATTCAACTCCGGCAACGGTGTGGCGGAAGTCGATGATGAATGGTTTGCAAACGCAGTGGATGGCGAGATATTTGGCATTCCAACCAAGATATGTCCCGCGGAGGAAATGATCTGGTCCAAGGCATTTATTATGGAGCGCGAGCGCTTTGACGGTGCCGACGTAGCACATTTGCTCCACGCTGCCGGATCAAAAATGCATTGGACACGTTTGCTGCGCCGATTCGAACCGCACTGGCAGCTATTATTNNCCATTGTGGGTAATGGAGGATCTGCAGGCACGCTTGAGCGATGATCTGAAAACCCCCACACCACCAGATAAAGTCTGCGTCGGCACGTTACTGTCGCGCGAACAATATTTAAGTGATATTGATGCGTGGCAGTATCAAGACGCCCGACTATCCCCCCTGGGGAAAATGTCTCCACAGGAAACCGAGCAGTGGACAGAAGCGATTAAGAAAAGCCATTAATGGCCGCTAAAATAAAAAAACCCGCGCAAGCGGGTTTTTTTATGGGCATCTAAACAGGTCAGCGTACGCTAAATTCCGTCTGCATACCCAATTCTGCATTGGGTGCAATCCAAACATGGAATTCCCCAGGCTCCACAACATGTTCCAATTTCTGGTTGTAAAACGCCAGGTCGCTGCTGCGCAGGGTAAAGGTCACGCGCTTGGACTCTTTCGGCTTCAGAGTGACGCGCTGAAAGCTCTTCAGCTCGCGCACAGGACGCACGCTACTGGCGACCAGATCGCGAATATAGAGCTGCACGGTCTCTGTCACCGGGCGTTTACCGGTATTGGTGATTTTGGCTGAGACTTTCAACTCACCATCCGCACGCATAGACTTTTTATCCAGCTTGATATCGCTGTAGCTCACGCTGGAATAACTCAAACCAAAGCCAAACGGAAATTGCGGTTTAAAGCCAATATCGATGTAGTGGTTTTTGTGACCGGTAGAGTGTTGGAAAGCTTCCAGCGGAAAATCGTCCATCTGGGTGAAATTGCCTTCAGAGGCCGGGCGGCCAGAGCTCGGGTGGTTGTAGTAAATCGGCATCTGGCCGGTGACCTTTGGCCAGGTGACCGGCAGACGGCCCACCGGATCGGCATCCCCTTGCAGCAACCGGACAATCGCCGGACCGCCCATGGTGCCTGGATGCCAGGCCATCACGAGGGCATCCATCTCGTCGATCACGTCGTTCAATGCAATGGGACGGCCCGCCATGATGACCACTACCAGCGGCTTGCCGGTTTTCTTAAGCTCGCGGATCAACTGCTCCTGGGCTCCAGGCAAGCGTGTGTCCGCCCGGCTGTGGGCCTCACCGCTCAACACGGCTTCCTCACCGCCGACATATACGATCACGTCCGCTTTTTTCGCCTGATCAATGGCCTGGGCGAAATCTTTGCTATCGCGTGAACGGCTGCTGTAGAGCGCCTGGGAGTAGAACAGCTTGTCCTGCCCCAGCACCTGGCGGAATGCATCCAGTACAGTGACAGAATCCTTTTTCTGTGCATCCAACACCCACGAGCCCAACTGATCGTGGGCGGCATGGGCCAGAGGGCCGATCAGGGCAACACTTTTGCCTTTCGCCAGCGGCAGAGTCTGCTTATCGTTTTTCAGCAGCACCAAGCTTTCAAGCGCCAACTGTTCAGCAAGATTCTTGTGCTCGGGGGTGAGAATAGACTTGGCCGGATCGCCTTTGCTGTAGGGCTGCTCAAACAGGCCAAGCTGATGTTTCAGATCAAGAATGCGTTTCACCTTCGCATCCAGTTCGGCTTCCGTTACCTTGCCGCCGTCCATCAATGCCGGCAGGTTTTCCTGAATCGTGGTGGACACCATTTCGATATCGAGCCCGGCTTTAAGCGCCTGCAACGCTGCCTGCTTCTTGTCTTCGGCGTAGCCGTGGGCGACCAGTTCCAACACGGAATCCCAGTCACTGACGATCACGCCGTCAAAACCAAATTCCCCGCGCAATACGGTATTGATGGCGTAGTCATGGGCGGACGCCGGCACGCCGTTGAGCTCGTTAAAGGCGGACATGATGGTGGCCACACCTGCATCCACCGCAGCCTTAAAGGGCGGCAGATAGATGTTGTGCAGCAGCGGCTCGGGAATATAGGTGACGTTGTAGTCGCGCCCACCCTCGGCGGCGCCGTAACCGACAAAGTGCTTGGCGGTGGCGGCGATGCTGGTGGGATCGCTGAGGGAATCACCCTGATAACCGCGCACCGAGGCAACGGTGAGCACGGAGGTCAGATGAGGATCTTCACCAAAGGATTCGGTAATGCGGCCCCAGCGCGAGTCGCGGGAGATGTCGATCATGGGCGCGAAGGTCCAGCGAATACCCATGCTGGAGGCTTCCACCGCCGCAGCGCGGGCACCCTTCTCGACCAGATCCGCATTCCAACTCGCCGCCTGACCCAAAGGTGTCGGCATGATGGTGCGATAGCCATGGATCACGTCGCGGGCAAAGATCAGCGGAATCTTCGCGGCGCTCTCGGTCATGGCGATGCGTTGCAGCTCGTTGGCCACTTCCGGGCTGGGAATATTGAGAATCGAGCCGACTTGGCCATTGCGGATGGCCGCCTTCAGCTCTTCGGGAATCTCCGCGGCGGTTTTGGCCTCGACGTGCATCTGCTGCAACTGGCCGATCTTCTGCTTCAGCGACAGGGAATCGGCCGTCAGCGCTGGCGCCTGGGCCAAAGCGCCGGTGCTGGCACCCAGCAACAGCGCAGTTAAAGTTGTTCTCAGGGGATGTGCTCGGAATAACGACATGAAAGGTTTCCCTTGTTCTTATGGATTGCGGGCGAATAGTGGCACGACCCGATGGGGACGTCGCCCCAGTTTGCGCGCCGGGCGAAAAGTGAGTCCCGACGCGGGTGCCAGATCCGGTTTATGCTGACCGGGTCGAAAATGGCACCTTTGACTTATGGTCGCACCCCTTTTAGTTTGGCGGCTTTCCAGCAAGTATCCACGCGCTGACGGGTATCATCCGTCAATAACAATAAATGGATAACAACTAGGTCGCTCATGTCCCTACAGACCCCAATTTTCAATTTTCACGATATTGCCCTGATCCTGGTGGTGTTCCAGAGCCTGCTGCTGGCCGGCCTGCTACTGACCCTGCGCCAAGGCAAGCGGCTGAGCAACCGGCTACTGGCTTTGTTTATCGCCACAACCGGTGTGGTCGCGCTGGATACCCTGCTCTACTGGTGCGCGCCGCTGAAACAGCTCTACCTCGCCGACTCGCCGCA
>DJFQ01000175.1:32709-32879 GCA_002432095.1 Marinagarivorans sp. UBA5868
CGCGCTTATTTTCACCACCCTCGGTCCCCAGCAGCTGCGTGCGGGCGTTCACGACTACGCTATCTATTGGGACAACCTGATATTTCGCACCCTAATCCTGTCGCAAGTGGCGCTGGTGCTGGGCTACGCGCTGGCGTCGCTGAAATTGATGCTCGACTACGGCAAACGTT
>DJFQ01000261.1 GCA_002432095.1 Marinagarivorans sp. UBA5868
GGCGGGCGGAGCGACGTGAGCAGGCTCAGGGTCAGCAGGAAGCCCGCCGAGAAATACAAACCCGGCGCGCGGAAACCCAACCCCGCCAGGAACGAGTGCAGCCTCGTCAGGAGCGGGCCCAGCCTGAGCGTCCGCAGCAGGAACAACGCCGCTTTGAGCATTCGCGACCACAGCGGGAGAGTCCACGTCCCGAGCGAGAACAACGTCGCTTTGAGCGCTGAGCGATAAAAAAGGCCGGGCAAATCCCGGCCTTTTCTTTTGCTTCACATTAATACACGTCTAATTTTTTTTAATGAATCTAAATAATATCGCAATGGACAGAATAGCCAGGGCAAATAGTCCGAGACTTTTCATCCAAAATGATTGTTTATCTGCGGCTTGTAGTTGTGGTGAGTTTTCGCGATAGATTGTTTTCGGTTCGCCTGCGATAGGAGCAGGTTTCGTAATTGGAGGCACAGGTGGCTGTCCTCCCGGCGCCAGCGCCACCGTCACCGAATTACCAATGTCCTCAGGAGAAGCATCCTCCTTTGATTCGCTTTGGGGTGGCTCTTCTGCACGATTAGCTGGAGATAAAAATGGCTTATCGATTTCAGCCGTCTCTACTGAATTTTGCAGGTGATCACCATCAGAAAGTCCGAGGCTTTGCACACGACTTGATAACACTCCACCAAAATCCTCCGCCTGCACCAGATCGTCATTCATATCAGACTCCTCCGCGTGCTCTGCACCAGCCGTGTCATCAAGATAGGAGTCGTCACCCAAATCGCGATCGTAGCCTCTACCCGGCTGCTCATCAGTCAGAGGCTCGGAATCGCGTTCCTTCTGAATAGTGAATTTTTCGCCCATATTGTGATTCCGCAGATCATCATGTTCTATCGGAGATCGAACCTGCAAACTTCCATCGGCATTAAACATCAGAGTTTGCCCATTTTCATTCACGATCAAACCATTGATAAAGCGAAAACGACCTCGACTGCATCCCACCAGCGGACATTCAAAATGTGTATTTCCTGTAACGAACAGAATGTCGTGCTCGCCTGGGTCGAACAGAGGATAATTTGGCAACATTAAAATCTCGTCTCCATGCCCCGTCGGCCCACCTAAAAATCGTAGTGTTAATTCGGTGCCCGAATACGAGCCCTTAATGATCTTTTCCACACTATAGGTAACAAATGTATATGGCAGGCCGGCATCCGTGCTGCCACCAACTGGCTCCGAATGGCGATACGTGACCTTCTGAACCGTCCCTTCGAAAACAAATGCCGCCTCCCTCAACATGGCGTCCAGCGCAATATCCTCAGCCCTTGCCTGCTGACAGAAAATTGAAAGGAAAAAAGAAAAGAATAGTGTTGTGACGATTTGATAAGAATTCTTCAACATATATTCAGAGTGCCTGTTAACTTCCGTTAACGTTAAAAACGCCCCTCGCTCCGAAGGGCGTAGAAACTCAGTTGATCCGAATACCGACATACGTCCAGTTGTTTAACTCTGTGGTTTCCGCATGTTCATTCAATGAGTCTATTTTGACGCCGAGATAATAGGTGACGCCACTGGTCAGGTTGTTTGGGATTGTTACCGGAAAGGCTTTAGTCCACGTATAGGTTGCCGGCAAACTCATATCGATTCGGCCACCAATATCTAAATCCGCCGAGTTGATAATATTGTCGGTGGAAAGCAGAAAATCGACATCAAAAATGCGCGAAGTATTGCCGTTATTTTCATAGGTAAACTCAACCTGCACAGACTGACCTTTATTCACCCTGTAGACCGGCTCGCCGCTAACGGTGTTAGACGCCAACACGCTGCCAGCTGAATTCAACACGCGTGTCCTTCCGTGGGAAGCATAGCCATCTGAAGATCCCGTACGACGCCAATGAGAAACCGACAGATCGCTAAAACTGGTGCTGCCGTAAAGCGTCAAGAGTCCTTTGGATGCATCAGGCCCCAAATAAGGACGAAGTGTAGTGCCGTTTGCATGCACAAAATTCCAATCGGTACCCATTATGCTTTGGGTATCACTGGTGTGATCCAAACCTAACGTATGGCCGAGCTCGTGAATTAAAGTGTTTTCCAGCGGCCGCCAGCCTCCTCCGTACGAGAGTGAGGAAGATTTTGTTGAGCCATTTTGTGTCCAATTATGAGATGCACTATTGCTGATACGAATGTCCGAGGAAACTAATATCCCGTTGGCGCAATCCCAGTGCTGCGGTGCATCGGCAGGTGCGGTGATGGTGCTGGTCCACCAAACTTCGTTCTCGCCATTATTTAATGCCACACTGGTTTCATTCCATTGCACACTCCCACGAATTTTAGATGGGTTTTGATTGGTTTTGGTGACTGCATTTGATGCCGGCGTGCGCCATATAGAACCCACGGGGAAGCCGGTCTGATCAAAGCGATAGAGCACGCTCATATTATTCCGCTTGATCTGCTTGCCATTACAAGTGAAAAAAGTAGCGGCGGTCGCATGCTCGACTATGCCGGCAAAAAGAAGTGAAAAAAAAATGTATTTTTTGACAGAAATTTTCATATGATTCCTTTGCTTTTCCGTTGATGAAATGAGTCCTATAGATAACGCGGTATCTATTCCCTCGGCGCGCATTCTTATCCCGCACCGCAACTAGAAGTCAAATGAATCTTCTGCTAACAGCATTAATTATTGTCAGTTATTCTGACGGGAGATGTTCCCCGGCAATGGATCGCTATATTTCGAAATATAGGCAGCTTTACTATCTACCCTTATCGGTTTGATCCGGGGCGAGTGTGGAGAAACCATCTTGGCGGCCGCCGATCAAAATTCGACCACATCAATTGCAGGTGCGTCACAGCGTGCAAGGCTTTAAACTTCGCGCATGAGTGAAGCCCTCCATATTCTGCAAAACACTTTCGGCTACCCTGCATTCCGCGGCGAGCAAGAGGCGATCGTCGACACCGTTTGCGGCGGTGGCGATGCGCTGGTGCTGATGCCCACCGGCGGCGGCAAATCCCTTTGTTATCAAATTCCTGCCCTAGTGCGCGAGGGTATTGGCGTCGTGATTTCGCCGCTCATCGCCCTGATGCAAGATCAAGTAAATGCCCTGGCCCAGCTGGGTATTTCCGCCGCGTGTTTGAATTCCAGTTTGAGCCAGGAAGAGCAGTGGGCAGTGGAACAAGGGCTGCGGCGGCAGCAGATAAAATTGCTCTACATCGCTCCGGAACGGCTGATCCAGCCGCGAATGCTGGATTTATTGCACACCTTCCCAATCGCATTGTTCGCCATTGATGAAGCCCACTGTGTCTCGCAATGGGGACATGACTTCCGCTCCGATTATCTGGAGTTGAGTCTTCTGCACGAGCAATTCCCACACGTACCACGCATCGCCCTCACTGCTACCGCCGACACACGCACTCGCAATGAAATTGTCCGTCGTTTGCAATTGGGCGAAGCTCGCCAGTTCGTCGCCAGCTTTGATCGACCCAATATCCAATACCGGATTGAGCCCAAACAGGATGCGCGACAACAACTGCTGCGTTTTCTGCGCACCGAGCACCCGGAAGACGCGGGCATTGTGTATTGCCTTTCGCGCAAGAAGGTGGACGAAACCGCTCACTGGTTACAACAACAAGGATTCAATGCCCTGCCCTATCATGCTGGCCTGTCCAGCGCGCAGCGGTATGACCATCAAATGCGCTTTTTGCGTGATGACGGGGTGGTTATGGTGGCCACTATCGCCTTCGGCATGGGCATCGATAAACCGGACGTGCGCTTTGTTGCCCACCTAGATTTACCGAAAAGCATTGAGTCCTATTATCAAGAAACCGGCCGCGCCGGGCGCGATGGCGCTGCGGCCACCGCCTGGATGGTATACGGCGTTCAGGATGTACTGAAATTGCGGCAAATGCTGGCTCAATCGCCGGGTTCGGAGGAGCACAAACGTATCGAGCGGCAACGCCTGGATACCATGCTGGGTCTTTGCGAAATCACCTCCTGTCGCCGCCAGGCATTGCTTGCCTATTTCAGCGAGCACTTGCAAAACCCTTGCGGAAATTGTGATACCTGCCTTAATCCGGTGGAAACCTTTGACGGTAGCGTGGTCACGCAAAAAGCGCTGAGTTGCTGTTATCGCAGCGGGCAGAAATTTGGGGTGAATCATCTGGTGGATATTTTACTGGGGAAAAAGACCCCCAAAGTGGAACAATTCGGCCATCAATCCCTGAGCACGTTCGGCATAGGGGCGGAATTGGATGCGGGCCAATGGCGCTCGGTGTTCCGCCAACTCGCGGCACGGGGCTATCTGCAGGTTGATATGGAAGGTTTTGGTGGCATTATGCTGACGGAAAAATGTCGCCCGCTGCTAAAAGGCGAAGAGACCATCCAACTGCGGCGCGAAAGCAAAACCAGTGTAAGTAAAACCCGCGAGCGTAACGCCAATCGTATTGCCGTTGGCAACGGGGCAGACAAAGCACTTTGGGAGCGGCTGCGGGAATTACGCAAGCAACTCGCTCAGGAACAAGGGGTGCCGCCATACGTTATTTTTCACGATGCTACTTTGATGGAGCTGGTGAGATTGCAACCAGACGATGAAGCAGCCATGGGCGCAATTTCAGGAATAGGTCAAGGCAAACTCGACCGTTACGGCAAACCTTTTCTCCAAGTCATCGCTCAACACAAACAAAGCCTGAATAACAATGCGTCCGAAGCAGACACGTCTGTGCGCACCACGGACTTTGAAACTTTAAAATTGTTGCACGAAGGAAAGTCCATTGATGATATCGCAACGATTCGTCAACTCTCCGTTAACACGGTCTATTCGCATGCTGCATCGTTGATCGGGCAAGGTCATCTGCGCCTGGAAGACGTGGTGAAAGTTTCTCGAGAAGAAATGAATCTTATTACTGATGTGATGCTGAGTCACACAGAGGAACCCTTCAAGTTGAAGCCAATATTCGACGAGTTGGGCGGCGTTTATGATTACAACCTGCTGCGATGTATTTACGCCTCATTACAAAATGAAACCGCCGGTTAATTCGCCGGCAGAATTTCCGCAAGTTTTGTCTCTATGTCACTCATATTCAACGGCTTATACATAATGTGACAACCCGGAATTTCCCGCACCGCATCTTTGATAAATTTTTCTTGAGATCCCGTGAGTACAATAGCTGGCAGCCCCGGAGTGCGCTCCCGCACCTCCTTGATCAATTCCACACCATTGATGTCCGGTAAATAATAATCCGTGATAATCACATCAAAATGGTTTACTTGATCCCACTGACGCAACAGCTCGGTGCCCGTGTGATAACACGCGATGCGATAATCGAGCATCTCAAACAAGGTTTTCCACACGCGTGCAAGGGCGTGGTCATCTTCCACCAATAATACCGACGGAGAACTTTGAGGACGCTCTAGTGATGTCATATTTCCAAACTTCGCGGTTGTTCCTTGGCGATTTCCAAACGGAAAGTTGTATTCGCGGCAGAGGGATCCAAGGTCAGATCACCATTATGGCGACGCGCAATCGCACGTGATAAAGATAGCCCCATGCCTGTACCATTTTGTTTTTTCTTGGTACTAAAAAAAGGCGTCATAATTTTTTCCGTCAAACTTGCGTCTATGCCGCTGCCGCTATCCACCACCGTCATCATCACGCTGCCTTGCTGATCCTCCAGGGTGATTTTGATCCAGGGTTTCTTACTGTCGGCGATTGCTTCCAGCGAATTATTCACAAGGTTCACCACCACCTGCATAATCTGAATCGGATAACAGCAAACCATAATGTCCTTGCCAGGTAACTCCATACGCATTTCTATTTCTGATCGCTGGAGTCGCAACTGACATATTTTCAGCGCGTCCTGAATCAGTTTCTGCATACTGGCCTGTTCAACGTTGCCCGGATCTATACCAGCGACGGTTTTCAATCCGCGCACAATGTTTGAAATACCCTTAGCCATCCTTTCAATGTCGTCCGCCGATTGCAGCACCCGCTCATCGGTAAGCTTACTCAACTGCACTGCGCGCTTTAGAATATCAGTGTTTGCGGTAATGACATTTAACGGCGTGTTAATCTCGTGCGAAATTCCTGCGGCGATTTCACCCAATGCAGAAAACCGCGAATAGCGCGATAATTCTTCCTGCTGAGACAAAATAATCTGCTGGTCTTTCAGCCGCTCGGTGACATCAAAAATAGACAAAATCACGTGAATGTGCCGATCGGCTTTTAATTCAACCCGCGCAGTGCGAATTTCAAACGTAAGCTCTTGTCCATCCGGGGTCGGCGCAACGCAAGTGAAGGACGTTTCTTTACCGGATTCAATGGCTGCGGCGAGATCATTCATTGAACGGCCTTTACTGTGCATACCGGAGATTTGAAAAAATTGCGCCAAATCATTCCCGATAAACTGGCTGGGCTGGCAACCGAGGGTAGTTGCAAATGGTTCCGAACAGAATGAAACCACCATGCCATCGTCGTGATCTTCCAAAATCACCGTGCCGCTGTTTGCTGATGCAATCGCCTGACGGAACAATTCCAATTGACGTTCGCGCACCGCTCGATCAGTGATATCCAAGGAGATAGTACAAACGGAATAGGGCCTATTGCGAGTATTGAAAAGGACAAATTTAGATGATGTCCAAAATCGTGTCTGACCTTCAATGTCGTGGCGCTCTTCAAGCTGCAGAGCTTCTTCACGCTTTAATACTTCAAAATCTTTTTCACGGATTTGTTTCGCAACTTCTTTACCGAATAATTCATCATCCGTACAACCGACAACATCCTCCAATTTTTTGCCCGTGACTTCGCAAAACCGATTATTGGCAAACAGGTAAACCCCCGAGAGGTCTTTCATGCTCACCATGGCCGGGGTATTGTCGATAATGCTCGACAACCGGCTTTTCATGATTTGCGATTCCTCCAAAGCCATGGTGATCTCGGTGTTGTCGATAAAACTCACCACAGCACCGGCGACCAAATTTTTATCTCCGAGGAATACC
>DJFQ01000225.1:0-403 GCA_002432095.1 Marinagarivorans sp. UBA5868
GAGTTGGAGAATCTCGCCTTTTACGTCCACGGTGATCTTGCGTGATAGATCGCCCCGCGCCACCGCCGTGGTCACCTCGGCGATATTGCGCACCTGGGCGGTGAGGTTACTGCCCATGGCGTTTACGGAGTCGGTCAAGTCCTTCCAGGTACCGGCGACACCGGGCACGATTGCCTGGCCTCCCAGTTCACCTTCGGTGCCGACCTCGCGGGCCACCCGAGTAACTTCCGACGCAAAACCGTTGAGCTGATCCACCATCGTATTGATGGTGTTTTTCAATTCGGAGATTTCGCCTTTTACATCCACCGTCACTTTGCGTGAGAGGTCGCCCCGGGCTACGGCTGTTGCCACCTCGGCGATGTTGCGCACCTGAGCGGTCAAGTTGCCGGCCATGGAGTTCACG
>DJFQ01000225.1:487-2992 GCA_002432095.1 Marinagarivorans sp. UBA5868
TGAGCTGATCCACCATCGTATTAATGGTGTTTTTCAATTCGAGAATTTCGCCTTTTACATCGACGGTGATTTTGCGCGAGAGGTCGCCGCGGGCGATGGCGGTGGCAACTTCCGCGATACCACGGACCTGATCGGTGAGGTTGGCCGCCATTACGTTTACGTTATCGGTGAGGTCCTTCCAGGTACCTGCAACGCCGGGCACGATGGCTTGGCCACCGAGCTTACCTTCGGTACCCACCTCGCGCGCTACCCGCGTCACTTCGGAGGCAAACGAACGCAGTTGGTCCACCATGGTGTTGATGGCTTCTTTCAGCTGGAGAATTTCGCCGCGGGAGTCCACGGTGATTTTGCGGGAGAGGTCGCCGTTGGCTACGGCAATAGTCACTTCAGAGATGTTGCGCACCTGGTCGGTCAGGTTGTTGGCCATGGAATTTACATTGTCGGTGAGATCCTTCCACACGCCCGATACGCCTTTTACTTTCGCCTGGCCACCGAGCTTTCCTTCCGCGCCCACTTCCCGGGCAACTCGTGTTACCTCTGCAGTGAACACGCTTACCTGTTCGATCATCTTGTTGACGATTTTGGCGGAGTGCAGGAATTCGCCTTGCAGCTCACGGCCTTCGATTTCCAGCGGAACGGTTTGCGAGAGATCGCCTTTGGCCACGGCAGCGATGCTGCGGGTGACTTCTGTGGTGGGCCAAAGCAAGTCGTCGATCAGCGTGTTTACCGAAGTTTCCATTGCGCCCCAGGCGCCGGAGCGCCGGTCACACTGCATGCGCTGGCGGGTTTTACCTTCCTGGCCCACAGCTTGGCCAACGCGTTCAAGCTCCTTGGCGACGCGGCTGTTGGCTGCCGCAATATCATTGAATGTGTCAGCGATTTTGCCTTCGACACCGGTCCAGTTTCCCGGCAGACGCACACTGAAATCGCCATCGCGCATGGCTTGCAAGGCGCCCAGCAGAACGCTTGCGTCGTACTGTTTGTCGCTGCCTTTTAGCTGGGCGGATTCATTCTCCACAACCAACATATCATCATCGTTTTGCACGCACTGATCCCCGAGGAAAATCAAAAGGAAAAATTGTGGGTTATGTACCGTCCCGTCTACAGTGTTGTAGCGAACAGAAGCGTATCTTGCTGGGTAATTCTCCGCTTATGTCCCTTCTCACAGTCGGGGCTTTGATATTTTTGGGGAATTAAAGTACCCCAGACGTGTGCCATCCGATATACAAAAGCAAAAAATGTTGGAAAAATTTGATCCTCTTTGCCCGTCCCTGCGTAGGAGATTCCTTTTTTGTTGTTTTCAAAAGCCGAAAAACAGGCGCCGCGTATTTTGGTGCTGGATGATATTCCAGGAATTTGTGACCACGTGGATATGTGGGGGTCCGCTGGATTTGATTTGATTTGTGCGACAAATCGTGCGGATATTTTTCGTCCAGAAGCAGGACAGCCGGATGTGCTCGTCTGCCAATATGATTCCAGCTGCGATGAAGACCGCACCTTAGTGGAAGACATTCGCCGCCATAAAATACTGTCCCAAATCCCGCTCTTGGTGATTTTGCGCAACCCGGCGACTCAAATACCTCAACATTTGATTGAGGACACGCTGCAGGATTTCCTCCACCCGCCTTTTGCTATCTCCGAGCCGTTGCTTCGCTGCCAAAAGTTGTTGGCTCTTAAACATTCGACACAGCAATTAGCAGCGCGTGAACAAGAGCGCTCGGCGCAGTTGCTGCTCAGTGAAAACCGTTTTCGCTTGATGGTGGAAAGTGTCGAGGATTACGCCATTTTCATGGTGGACACCTATGGGCGTATCACCAGTTGGAATCGGGGGGCGGAGCGCCTCACTGGTTATTCCGAGGCAGAGGCTTTAGGGCGGCAGTTTTCCATGCTGTATCCCCGGGAAGACCTGACCGCGGAACACGCACTCTACGAATTGGCGATGGCTCGCAAAAATGGCCGGCACGAAGAAGAAGGATTGAGAGTACGCAAAGACGGATCGCGTTATTACGCACAGATTCAGGTATGGCCGATGGAAGATCGCGCTGG
This sequence comes from Marinagarivorans sp. UBA5868, assembly GCA_002432095.1. GTDB lineage: Bacteria > Pseudomonadota > Gammaproteobacteria > Pseudomonadales > Cellvibrionaceae > UBA5868. Next base: position 2,534 of record DJFQ01000225.1, read on the forward strand.
TGACGTGATCGGTTACGTAAAAATTACCCGCGATATCACCTCCCGCCGTCAGGCAGAGCAAGCGCTTAAGGAGAGCGAGGCGAAATTCCGCACCATCACCGATGCCATGCCGCAGATGGTGTGGTCCACCCAGCCAAATGGCGATCACGATTATTTCAATGAGCAGTGGTACCGCTATACCGGTGTCCAGCAGGGCGCAACGGATGGAGCGCTATGGAATACCGTTCTGCACCCGGAGGATCGGGAGCACGCACGGACCGTATGGCAGCGTAGTTTGGAAAGTGGCATAACCTACGAAGTCCAGTATCGCCTGCGCCATTATTCTGGAAATTACCGCTGGACCCTCGGTCGCGCGCTACCGGTTCGCGATGAAGCGGGCAATATTGTCCGTTGGATGGGGACACTGACGGATATTCATGAGCAGAAGCAAGCCGAAGAAGCGCTCAAGGACGCGGCGCG
>DJFQ01000225.1:3070-4825 GCA_002432095.1 Marinagarivorans sp. UBA5868
GGCAAAATCGAAATCCGCAAAGAGGACGTGGATTTGATAGAGGTGGTGCGCCACACCATTGAGGATTTTGAAAGCGACTACCACGCCAAGGGTGTGAAGTTGCAGATGGATATCACCAGCTGGGCGCTATGGCTGGAAGGTGACCGGACACGGGTGGCCCAGGTGATCGGCAACTTGTTGCACAACGCACTTAAATTCACCGAACCCGGCGGACAGGTGATGGTGAGTGTAAAGCGGGAGGAATCTTCGACGGCTGATGAAGCACCCACAGGCATGGCGGTAATTCAGGTAGCGGACTCGGGGGTTGGTATTAATGCGGAGGTTGCCGCCAATCTATTTAATCCGTTTATACAGGCGGACCAGGGGCTGGCGCGCAGCAAGGGCGGGTTGGGCCTGGGGTTGGCCTTGGTTAAGGGGTTTGTGGAATTGCATGGTGGTTCGGTGGATGTGGTCAGTGAAGGCCTGGGCAAAGGGTCCACGTTTACCCTGCACCTGCCGCTGATGCAACGCCAGACAATGGCAAAGCCTGTGGATGAATTGGCGAATGTGAAACAGCAATTGCACATTCTGCTGATCGACGATAACCCGGATATGCTGCAGACTTTGAGCGCCTTGTTGCTGATGGAAGGGCACCACGTGACCACCGCTGCGGACGGTGACAGTGGCTTGGAGCTTATCCGCGCAACGCTACCGAACCTGGTGCTTTGCGATATTGGTTTACCGGGGACATTAGATGGTTATGCGGTAGCTCGAGCGGTGCGTGCAGACCCCCATCTGGCCGGAATCGCTCTGGTGGCCTTATCCGGTTACGGCCAGGAACGGGATCGCCAGTTGGCGAAGGACAGCGGCTTCGACAACCATCTGCTCAAGCCGCTGAATTTTGCCGACCTCGCCAAGGTGATTGGCTCTGTGAGTCCTCTATCGCCGGCCGTCGACTCCTGATCGCCAGCGGCGGTTCAGGTTTCGCGGAAGGCGAGGGCCATTTCATTGAGCGTGACCACACCGGACAATTCGCGGCCGTTGAGTACCACGCAATGGCTCAGCTGAAATCGCGCCATATGGCGAATGGCATATTTGATCGCCATCTCAGCATCAATGGAGGGGGCGGGTTTAATCATGATTTCGTAGGCGTTGGTGCGCTCCAGGGAGCGATTGTTGCTCAACACCATACGGGCGATTTCGGTTAGCAACAGCAGGCCGTATTCGTCTTGTGGATCGCGCCGTTTTACCACCAGAGCACTTAATTTCTGCGCTTGCATAATGTCCAGTGCCTGGCGAATGGTGGCCATGCCGTCGATTAACACCGGCTCGCGTTGCACCACATCATGAACGCGTTGGAATGTTGCGGTCATGGTCAATCCTCCACTTTTTCCGACAGTTCTTTGATTTGCGACGCCAGCCCCACGGCGTCTTCGATGGCGATCTGGAACGCGATGCCAGTACCGGGTTTTTCATCCAGCTCCGCCACTTCTGAGATGGTTTCCAGAATTCGCCGACTCATGCTTTCTTCCACCACCAGCAGCACCATGTCCCGTTGAGTCGTCAGCTCCAGGCCAAAAAAAGTTTTGTGCGGTTGGCGGCCTTCACCCCGGGCGTTGGTGATCACCGTTGCGCCGGTGGCGCCGGCATCCCGCGCCGCTTTGAGCAGCTTGTCGACCTTGTCATCCTGGACCATGGCCAGTATCAGTTTGAATTGCATAGTTATTCTCTCCGCTCTCTTCGAGGCATCAATCGTTTAACGGTGGTGAACAAAAG